>NZ_JARWRU010000053.1 GCF_029867845.1 Nocardia farcinica
GGCCCGGCCACCGGACACCGGTTGCCGGGCCCGTGCGCGTCGTTTGCGGGCCGGGAAGCACCGTGCACGGCACGGCCGCGGGCCGGACGCGGGCACACCCCCAGCGTCCGGCGGCAGGCCGCTCAGAGCGGCAGCAGGTGATGCTTGCGGGGGCTGCGCGGCAGCTGCTTGTCGCGCAGCAGGTGCAGGGCGCGGCGGATCTCCAGGCGGGTGTCGTGGGGTTCGATGACGGCGTCGATGTAGCCGCGCTCGGCCGCCACCCAGGGCGTCGCCACGGTCGCGTTGTAGAAGTCGATCATCTGCTTGCGCACGGCCGCGCGCTGGTCCTCGGGGGCCGCGGCGATCTGCTTGCCGCCGATCAGGCTGACCGCGCTCTCCGCGCCCATCACCGCGATGCGGGCGGTGGGCCAGGCCAGGTTGACGTCGGCGCCGAGCTGCTTGGAGCCCATGACCGCGTAGCCGCCGCCGTAGGACTTGCGGATCACCACGGTCACCTTGGGCACGGTGGCCTCCACGAAGGAGAACAGGAACCGGCCACCGCGCTTGATGACGCCGATCTTCTCCTGCTCCACGCCCGGCAGGAAGCCCGGCGTGTCCACCACGAACACCAACGGCAGCTCGAAGGCATCGCACAGCCGCACGAAGTGCGCCGCCTTGTCGGAGGCGCGCGCGTCCAGGGCGCCGGCGTAGACCAGCGGCTGGTTGGCGACCACGCCGACGCTGCGGCCGTCGACACGGGCGAAGCCGGTGATGATGTTGCGGCCCGCGGTGGCGCCGATCTCGTGGAAATCGCCGTCGTCGAAGATCCGCAACAGGATCTCGTGCATGTCGTAGCCGGCGTTGTCGGAGTCCGGCACGATCGAGTCCAGCTCGCGGTCGCTGTCGGTGATCTCCGGCTCCAGGCCCGGGTTGACGATCGGCGGCAGCTCCTGGCAGCTGGTCGGCAGGAAGCTCAGGTACTCGCGCACCCATCGGAACGCGGCGGCCTCGTCGGGCGCGACGTGGTGGATGTTGCCGTACTCGGCCTGGCTGCGCGCGCCACCCAGCTCCTCGAGGCTCACGTCCTCGCCGGTGACCTCGCGGATCACCTTCGGGCCGGTGACGAACATGTACGCCTCTTCGGTCGCCACCACCACATCGGTGTTGATCGGGGCGTAGACCGCGCCGCCGGCGCACTTGCCGAGGATCATCGAGATCTGCGGCACCAGGCCCGACAGCGGTTCCTGGCGGCGGCCGAGTTCGGCGTACCAGGCCAGCGAGGTCACCGCCTCCTGCACGCGGGCGCCGCCGGAGTCGTTGATGCCGACCACCGGGCAGCCGACCCGCGCGGCGTACTCCAGGATGTAGGCCACCTTGCGGCCGAACATCTCGCCGACCGAGCCGCCGTACACGGTCTGGTCGTGGGAGAACACCGCGACCGGCCGTCCGTCGACCAGGCCGTGCCCGGTGACCCCGCCGTCGCCGTAGAGCGCCGACGGGTCACCCGGCTTGCGCACCAGTGCGCCGATTTCCACGAAGGTGCCCGGATCGAGCAGCATGTTGATCCGGTCGCGGGCGCTGGGGATGCCCTTCTTCGCCCGCTTCGCGACCCCCGCTTCACCCGCCGGCTCCTGCGCCTGTTCCAGGCGCTTGCGAAGGTCCGCGAGTTTCTCGGCCGTAGTGCTCACTTGTCCCCTTTCGCCTCCATCGCCACGAGCTTCGCGGTCAGGTCGGCACCGATCTTCCCGATCCGCGGTTCGTCGACGATCTGCAGATGATCCCCCGGAATGTGCACGACCTGGAGATTGGGGAGGTACTCGTCCCATCCGCCGTTGGGCTTGCGCTCGGCGAATCGGGGCTCCAGCTCGATCATGCCGTCGTGGTAGCGATCGGCCAGGTAGAGCACCACGTCGCCGTCGTAGCGCGACGGGGTCGTGCGGGCCAGGTGGCGGCTCTCCACCCACGAGGTGCGCTGGTGCTCGAGCACGCCGCCGGGGATCTTGGCCCCACTGATCTTGATCAGGTCGCTGATCATCTGGAACTGCTCTTCGTCGGAGGCAGCCGCCAGCTCCTCGAGCTGCTCGCGGTCGAGCTCGCCGTCGAAGCCGTAGGTCTTCTTGGCGAAGGCCTGGTAGCGCTCGATGCGGCGCACCCGCTCCTGCGGGCTGTTGTCCTCGTCCTGCGTCGGGATGGCCAGGTCGATCAGGCCGACCACCCGCACGTCCGCGCCCTCGGCGCGCAGCAGCTGCGCGACCTGCAGCGCGAACACCGCGCCGAGCGACCAGCCGTACAACACGAACGGGCCGTCGCCCTGGATGCGGCGCAGCTCCGGGATGTACTGCTTGGCGCGCTGCTCGATATCGCCCTCGACGCGCTCGAAGCCGTACATCGGGGTGTGCGCGGGCAGGCGCTTGAGCAGCGGCTCGTAGACCAGGGTGTTGCCACCGGAGGGGTGGAAGACGAACACCGGGATCGCGTCGGAGCCCTCGGGGCGCGGGCGCAGCGGGCGGATGAAGCCCTCCACGTCGTTGCTGTTGTCCTGCTGCTCGCGCACGATGTCGGCCAGCTGCTCGATGGTCTCGCAGTCGAGCACGTCGTCGACGGTGATCTCGGCCTTGATCCGCTCCGACAGCCGGGCCGCCAGCTTCTCGGCGACCTCCTCCTCGAGGATGGGCAGCGTGTTGAAGACACCGCCCGCCGACTTGCCGGTGACGATCGCCCAGGTGGCGTAGGTCAGGCGCTCGGCGGCGTCACGCGGGGGCACGTCGTCCTCGGAGACGTCGGCCAGGGCCTCGCCGAAAGCGGCGGTCTCCGGGTCGACCGGCTCTTCCTCGGCCACCGGCTCGGCGGGCGCGGCGGCGCTCTCGGCGGGCGCGGCGGCGGCGACACCGGCCGCCTCGGCCACGGCCTGGGGGCTCTCGCCGGACTCGATGGCCGCGCGGGCGTTCTCCACGAAGGCGGCGTCGATGACCACGTCCTCGCCCGCGGCCTGGCGCTCGGCGATGGCAGCGACCTCGTCGCGGTGTTCGATCGCGTAGCGCAGCACCTTGCCGACCTCGATCAGGTTGGCGTCACGCACCGCCTGCAACTGCAACTGCGGGATGTCGAACTCGTACTCGACGCGGTTCTTGATGCGCATGGCCATCAGCGAGTCCAGACCCAGCTCCATGAGCGGGATCTCCATCGGCAGATCCTCGACCGCGTAACCCATGGACTCCGCGACGATCAGGGCCAGCCGCTCCTCCAGGCTCTGTGAGCCGTTCGGATCCCAGCGGTCGCCGTGGTTCGCCACGACCTCCGGTTCGGCCTGCGCCACAGCGGTTTCCGCGACGGGCGCGGCGGCCGGAGCCGGGGTGGGCAGCGGCGCGCCGGAGGTGACGACGGCGTCGAAGACCAGCCGGAACTGCCCGGCCTCGTTGGCGTGCACCTGCACCGAGGCGCCGCCGGGATGCGGGGTGAGGGTGGTGGTCAGCGTGCCCTGCGCCGGGACGGGGGCATGTGCCAGCGAGGCGCCGAGACCCACCTCGGCCAGCACCTGGGCGGCGGCGGCGAGCACCAGCGCGGCCGGGTCGGTGACCGCGCCCGCCTGGACCTGCCAGACGTGCCTGCCGTCGGGCAGCGCGACGTGCGCGCCGGGCACCCTGGCGTCGCCGCTGCCGGTGGACAGCCTGCTCGATGGCCAGAACTCCTTGCGCACGAAGGTGGTGCGCGGGATGTCGGCGTAGTCGCCGGGCGGCAGCAGCGAGGGCAGGTCGACCGGGTGACCGTGGGTGTAGAGCTGGGCCAGCGCGGAGATCACCCCGGCCGACTCGTCCTCCTTGCGCTTGAGCGTGGGGATGAGCTGGGCGTCGTGCAGCCCGGCGGCGAAGGTGGTGCCGAGCACCTGCATGAGCGCCACCGAGTTGGGGGCCAGCTCCAGGAAGGTGGTGTGGCCGCGATCCACCGCGAGCTTCACCGCGTTGGTGAAGTACACGCTGTGGCGCATGTTGGTGACCCAGTAGTCCTCGTCGTGCAGCGGGTCGCTGCCGGGACGGAAGTACTGCTCCTTCAGCACGGTCGAGTACAGGCCGTGCTTCAGTCGGGTCGGCTCGATGCCAGCCAGTTCGGCGGCCAGCTCGCCCAGCAGCGGGTCCATCTGCGAGGTGTGGCCCGCGCCCCGGGTGGCCAGCACGCGCGCGAACTTGCCCGCCTGCTCGACCTTCGCGACGATCGCCATGACCTGCTCGGTGGGTCCGCCGATGACGGTGTTGGTCGGCGCGGCGTAGACCGCGACCTCCACATCGGGGTAGTCGGCGAGCATGGCCTCCACATCGGCCGCGCTCAGCTCGACCAGCGCCATGTTGCGCACGTCGTCGTCGCTGATCATGGCCTCGCCCTCGCCCATGAGGCGGGAACGGGCACAGATCACCCGCACCGCGTCCTCCAGCGTCAGGCCGCCCGCGATGTAGGCGCCCGCGACCTCGCCCATGGAGTGGCCGACGACCGCCTCCGGCTCGGCGCCGTGGGCGCGCAGCAGCGCGGCCAGGCCGACCTGGATGGTGAAGATGCCGACCTGGGAGGTGCCGACGTCGTAGTCCTGGGCGTCGTCGAGGATCATCTCGCGCACCGAGTAGCCGGCCTCGTCGACGACCAGCTCGTCGACCTCGTCCACGGCCGCGCGGAAGATCGCGTTCTCCAGGTACAACTGCTTGCCCATCTTGCGGTGCTGGGCGCCGAATCCGGCGAGCACCCAGATCGGGCCCTGCGCGGCGGGGGCGTCGGCGGTGAACACGCCGGTGCCCGGCTTGCCCGCGGCGATGGCGCGCAGCCCGGCCACGGCCTCCTCGTGGGTGGTGGCCAGCACCACGCCGCGCGAGCGCCAGTGGCTGCGCTTGGCCAGCGAACGGGCCACGTCCGCCAGCGGCACGTCGCGCCCGGCGCCGGACTCCAGCCAGTCGGCGAGTTCGGCGGCGGCACGGCGGCGGCGTGAGGGCAGGTAACCGGAGACCGGGAGGATGACCGGCAGCGGTTCGGCCCTGGTGACCGACCACTCGGCGTCCTGCGCGGCCTCGGCGGTGATCTCGGTGGCCGCGGCCACGACCTCGGCCGCCCCGGCGTCCACCTCGACGGCGTCGCCCGCGGCGATCTCGGTGGCCGCGGCGATCACGTCGGTGCTCGCGGCGTCCAGCGCGTCGGCGGACTCGGCCGGGGCCTGCGCCGCGGCGGTCCTCGCACCGGCGGGCACGTACTCCTGGAGCACCAGGTGGGCGTTGGTGCCACCGAAACCGAAGCCGGAGATGCCGACGGTGGCCACGCCGCTGTACCGGGGGAACTCGGTCGGGGTGTCGACGACCTTCAGACGGGCCTGCTCGAACGGGATGTAGGGGCTCGGCCCGGCGTAGTTGATGTTCGGCGGGATGACGTTGTGCTGGAACGACATCACCACCTTCGCCAGCGCGGGGACGCCGGCGCCGGACTCCAGGTGACCGAAATTGGTCTTGGCCGAACCGAGCAGCGCGGGCTTGTCGGCGTCGCGGCCGCGGCCGATCACCCGGCCGAGCGCGTCGGCCTCGATGGGATCGCCGATCGGCGTGCCGGTGCCGTGCGCCTCGATGTAGTCGACACCGGCGGGGTTGATGCCCGCGTCGCGGTAGGCGCGGCGCAGCACCTCCGCCTGAGCGTCGGGATTGGGCGCGAACAGACCGTTGGAGCGACCGTCGTTGTTGACCGCCGTGCCCTTGATGACCGCGAGCACGCGGTCGCCGTCGCGCTCGGCGTCGGCCAGGCGCTTGAGCACCACCAGGCCGCCGCCCTCGGAGCGCACCATGCCGTCGGCGTCGGCGGAGAAGGCCTTGATCCGGCCGTCCTTGGCGACCGCGCCGTTCTTCTCGAAGCCGAGGGTGGCCACCGGCGACAGGATCATGTTGACACCGCCCGCCAGCGCCAGGTCGGCGTCGCCGTCGCGCAGCGCGCGCACCGCCTGGTGCACCGCGACCAGCGTCGAGGAGCAGGCGGTGTCCACGGTCACCGAGGGGCCGCGGAAGTCGAAGAAGTAGGAGACGCGGTTGGCGATGATGCCGGTGGAGGCGCCGAGCAGGGCGTAGGCCTCGGCCGAGATCGGCAGGCTCGGGTCGCGATCACCGAGGCCGAGCGCGGCGATGAGCTGGAAGTCCTGGGTGGAGGAGCCGACGAACATGCCGACCTGCTCACCGCGCAACTCGCTGGCGGGGATGCGGGCGTGCTCGAGCGCCTCCCAGGTCAGCTCCATCATCAGCCGCTGCTGCGGGTCGACCCGCTCGACCTCGATCGGCGACATGGCGAAGAACTCCGCGTCGAAGCCCTTCACCACGTCCTGGTCGAGATAGCCGCCGCGGGTGTTGGACTCGGCGACCAGCTGCGCGGTGGCCGGGTCGGACAGGAACTCCGACCAGCGGCCCTCGGGCAGCTCGCGGATCGCGTCCCCGCCGTTGATGAGGAATTCCCAGGTCGACTCCGGGGTGTCGCCCGCGCCGGGCAGCCGGGTGGACAGGCCGACGATGGCGATGTCGTGCGCCTCGCCCGGGGTGTAGCCGGCGGTGTAGTAGGCGTCCTCGCCCTGGCTCTCGGCGGCCTCGGGCTCGCCGTGCACGATCACCTCGGCCAGCGAGGCGATGGTGGGGTGCTGGTAGACCACGGTGGCGTTGAGGGTGACACCGGTCAGCTCCTCGATGTCGCCGCCGAGCGCGAGGGCGTCGCGGGAGGCCAGGCCGAATTCCTCCATCGGCCGGTCGACGGTGATGTTGTCCACCGGCTGGCCGGTGGCCTCGGCCACCCACTTGCGCAACCATTCGCGCAACTCCGACACCGACAACTCGGTGCGCGGGGCGCCTGCCTCCCGCGTCGCGGAGTCGGCGGGCGCGGAGGTCGCGTCGGCGGTGGTCGCCTCGCGGTCCGTCTGGTCGGGCGTGCCCTCGTTGTCAGCCATCAATTCCTCAAGCTACTCGTCTGCGTACCGGGCGCGCCGCGAATCGACGTCCGGCCCGGGCGCATGTGTGGGGGGCGGGCGCCGACGCCCCGCGGGGGGAGCTCACCCCAGCGGATTTATCTTACGGGGGATCGGGGCGAGCCAGCGGGGGGTTTGCACCCCCCACCCGTG
>NZ_JARWRU010000054.1 GCF_029867845.1 Nocardia farcinica
TATCCCGCCCCGGCCCAACCCACCCCACCACCCCCTGCCTCACACGGGCCCCGTGGGCCCCCCCCACCCCCGGGGGGGCCACGGGCCGGCCCGCCGATCGTAGATCCCGGGCGCCGCAGCGTCTGTCGGTCGATCACACGACAGCGAGCGCAGGCGGGGTCACCACCCGTCGGCGCGATCCTCCGGCAGCAGCGTCCCCAACGGCCCGAGGTCGATGTTCAGATCCTCCGGCTCCAGCCCGAAGTGCTCACGCAGCTCGGCCATGCGCTCCTCCAGCAGCATCAGGGTGGTGCCGATGCGTTCGACCTGATCGTCGGTGAGATCCCCCGCGTCGACCCGGCGCACCGCCTGCCGTTCCATGAGCTGCCGAAGCAGCTCCACCAGGGTCAGGACCAGCGTGACCAGACCGCGCTCGACCGTTTCCGGGTCGGCGGCGATTCTCGGTGGCACACCCGGGGATTCAGCCATCGACAGGTGACTCCGGTGCGGGCGTGCGGCGGTCCCCGAGCGCGGCGGGCTCGCCCAGCGACGGGGTGAGGGCGCTGATCGAGGAGATGAGCGCGCGCAGGGAGATCTGCACCATGTCGACATCGGCGATGGACAGCTTGATGTCGCCGGAGATCACCACGCCGCCCGCCAGCACCCGGTCCAGCAGGTCGACCAGCGCCACCCGGCGTTCCTCGTCGGCGGCCCTCACCGTGGTTCCCTGCTCACGCCCGCGAACGAGTACGGCGGCCACGGCCCGGTCAGCTCCAGCCGGATACCGGGGAAGCGTTCACCGAGTCCGGCCACGGTGGCGGCGAAGACCTCAGCGCGATCGTCGTCGACGAGATAGCTGCCGTTGAGCAACATCCATTCCCGTCGGCCGCTCAGGGCAGGGTCGGTCACGGGGTGCTTCCGCCCGGCCGCGGCCTCCCTGACGAGCAGACGGTGGATCTCCTCGACACGCTCGGCGGTCTGCCGCTCGACGGTGTCGCGCGCGCTCAACTGGGCCCGGCGGCGGAGCAGATAGGCGGTGCCGGTGCCGCTGCCGTCCGGCGCGGCCGCCTCGGCGACGGCGCTCACCAGCGCCTCCCGGTCGCCGTAGCCCTTGACGCCCCACTCGGTGCGGCCCGTCACCAGGGCGAGCGCCGACTCGAAATCCGTTCGCCGCTCGGCCAGCAACTCCCGCACGCGGGCATCGTCGAGGAACACCGTCGCGAGCCGCATCGGCACCACCGGACCGCGCCGTGCCATCGCCGAGACCACCGCATCATGGGTTCGTGCCACGCCTTCGAGCCAGTCGAGGTCCTCCAGATTCCGCCGCAACGGTTCCTCGCCGAACACCGCCAAGGGCACCGAGCCGACCACCGCGGTCAACGCGTCGTCCTCGACCCGGCGCAGCGGCTCGCCCGCGACCCCGGCCCGTCTGTCGAGCGTCCTACCGGTCGTCGCGTCGGTGACGGCGTAGAGCCAGACTCCCTCGTCGCCGGTCACGGCAGCTCGTCCTCCTCGGCGGTGATCTCGGCGGGCGCCTCCACGCCGAGCGCGCCTTCCAGTCGCGCGATCCGCTTTCGCAGCTCCCGGTTCTCCAGCTCCAGATCGTGATCCCGCCGCTCCAGCGTGTGCGCCTTGCTGTTGAGCCACGGATCGGTCTCCCACCAGTCGATGCCGACCGCTTTCGCCGTTTCCAGCGAGGCGACGACCAGGCGCAACTTGATGGTGAGCAGTTCGATGTCGAGCAGGTTCACCTGGATGTCACCCGCTATCACCAGGCCCTTGTCCAGAACCCGTTCGAGGATGTCGCCCAGATTGGTCGACTGGTGACCGCCGCCGTAGGGCTGCGGCGCGGACGGCGTGCCTCCGACGACCGTCATGATCCGGCCCTGCCGCCGATATCGGAACTGCCGCGCGGGTAGCGCCGGGTGCGGCGATAGGCGAGCAGGTTCCCGTCCAGATCGATGTCCACCTCGTAGAGCGCGAGCATGTCCGCCGACGAGGGGATGCGCCGGTCCTCCAGGACCTCGATCTCCACCGTCCAGCCCTCATCGGTCGGCGTCATCGACGTGGTGCCCTCCAGCTCCTTGGCGATCAACGTGCGCAACTGCTCGGTCGCCGCCCTGGCAGCCTCGACCGGTCCCGCGGCCGCGCCGCCCACGGCGTCATCGCCTGCTGTCTCGCGGGCCACCTCGATCACTCCTCTCCGGTGGGCGGACCCGTCGGCTCGGCGGGCGTCGTCAGCCGGTCGAGGATCTCCTGCTGCGCGTGCCTGCGTTCCTCGTCGGACAGTTCGCCCGCGGCGGCGGCCGCGTCGATGGCCTCGATCACGCTCCGCACCTTCGCCGGGTCGTTCAGCTCGTGTTCGACCCGCTCCTGGATCACCTCGCCCAGCCACAGCACCCCGCGCACCGGGGCCAGCGGCAACATCAGCAGCGACGACACCACTCCCATGACTCAGCCCTCCGGTTCCGGCGAGGCGACGAAGTCGTAGGCGGCCATCGGGCCGAGCAGGCTCAGGTCCACCCGGCCCTGCCAGTCCCGCGCCAGCTCCGCCAGCGCCTGCTCGAGTTCCTCCTGCCGCGCCAGGTCGATCAGCACGGCCACGTGCGCCGCGTCCTCCTCGTGGGTCGGCGGCCTCGGGTTCACCAGCGGATCGAGCGCGTGCAGCGCGGCGACCACCCGATCGGTGTCCTCGGCCCTGCGCTGCTCGATCGCGGCGTTGATCAGTTCCCCCAGCGCGATGCGTTCGTTGCGGGTGGCGTCCTCCGGCGCGTCGCGGATCGCCTCGCGCAGACGCCGCGCCTGCGGATCGCTGTCGAGCAGCTCCCGCAGGATCGCCTGCTCGACGTAGCGTCCCTTGACCACGAACTGCGCGCGACCCTCCAGTTCCGCCAGCGCCGCGCGCAGGGTCTGCTCGTGGGAAGCGAGCAGTTCCTTCGCCACCGCGTCCGCGTCGGTCAGGACCGCTCCGAACCGCAGCGGCAGCACCGGGGCGACCGCGGCCGAACCGTCGAGCAGCCGCGCGTGTGCGGTCAGATCGTCCGGGGTGCCCAGCGGCCGTTCCACCGGCACCTCGCTGACCAGTGCCGCGACCTCGCCGTGCCGCACCACCCGCACCTCGCACGGCGGGTCGCCCACCCCGCGGGCGTGCTCCTCCGGCACCACGTCACCCGGCACGATCCCGTACACGTAGACGGCCGTCGGCCCGGGCATCAGCGCCTCCGCTCCCTCGGCTGCCGTTGCCGCTTGCTCTCGACCTCGTCGAGCAGGTCCACGACCTTCTCGCCCGCGGCCTCGATCGCGCCCTTGGTCTTGTGTTTCGCACCGCCCGAGGCGACATCGCCCACCAGATCCGGCAGACCCTTCGCGTCGCTCTCGGACAGGTCGAGCCGGTTCACCGCCTCGGCGAACCGCAGATAGGTGTCCACGCTCGCGACCACCACCCTGGCGTCGATGGTGATCAGCTCGATGCCCACCAGCGACACCCGGGCGAAAGCATCGATGACCAGACCTTTGTCCAGGATCGTGTCGACCACGTCGGCCAGGCTGGAGGAGTTCGGCTTGGCCATGGTGCCCGTGCCGCCCGCGCCGCCCGCGGGTTCGATGGTCATGATTGGTCACCTCCATCGGAGCCGCGCCGTGCAGCGGCGGCCCGCCGTCTGCGCGCGGGCGCTGTAGGTTCCTGCGGGTCGCCGGATGCGGCCCGTTTCTCGTCGCGGGCCGTCGAGGTCGAGCGGGTGGTCCGCCGGCGGGTCCGTTCCGTCCCGCCGTCCTCGCCGTCACCCCCACCGACGGCGTCCTGGGAGACCACCTTCTTGTCCCGGATCTCCCCGTGCCAGCCCTCGACATCGCCGGGATGCAGCAGCGTGTCCGTCATGACCTGGCGCTGGAAGTGCTTGAGCTCCAACCGGGCGCGCCTGCCCACCGCCCGCCACAGGTTCGCGGTCTTCTCGAACACGCCGCCTGGGTGGTACTCGAGCACCATGATGATGCGGGTCAGGTCGGGGGCGAGTTCGTGAAAGGTGACCGCGCCGTCGATATAGCCCTTGTCGCCCTTGGACCGCCAGATGATTCGATCGAAGGGCACCTGCTCGACGACGGTCGATTCCCAGCTGCGCCGCGACCAGAACACCTTGCCGGTCCAGCGCAGCTTTTCATCGGACACCTGCTCGACCTGCTCGACCTTCTTCATGAACTTCGGGAAGTCGGCGAATCGCGTCCACTGGTCGTAGGCCAGCCGCACCGGGACTCCCACATCGATCTGCTCGACGATATTGGTCAGCTTCAGCTTCTTACCGCCGCTGCCCTTGCCCTTCCCACCGAGCAACGAGTCCTTTGCGTGTTGGAAGGTCTCCTGTACGGAGTGGCCGAGACCGGCCGCCCCCGCGCTCATCGCGGCCCGCATCGGGGAGACGCCGCCCGCGAGCTTGTCCACGCCGGTCACCGCGGCGAGGAGATCGCCGCCCCCGCCGTCGGCGTAGTCGTGCAGGCGGTCCGCCGTGCCCGTCACCGTGTGCGCCACTCCGCCG
>NZ_JARWRU010000055.1 GCF_029867845.1 Nocardia farcinica
GTTGTACGGCTCGACCACCGTGGGCGACGCGCCGACCACCGCGAGCGCCGCGGTCTACTTCCCACCCGGCGAGGCCCCCGAGGGCGGCTGGCCGGTGATCGCCTGGGCGCACGGCACCGTCGGCATCGGCGACGACTGCGCCTACAGCATCGCCGGTCCCGGTGCGCGCGACCGCGACTGGGAGTACCTGGGCGCCTGGCTGGACCAGGGCTACGCGGTGGTGGCCGCCGACTACGCGGGCCTGGGCACCCCGGGTGAGCACCCCTATCTGGACGGCATCGTGGAGGCGCACAACATCGTCGACGCGGTGCGCGCGGCGACCGCGCAGTACCCGAGCCTGTCGCGCGAGTGGGTGGTGGTCGGCCAGTCCCAGGGCGGCGCGGCCGCGGTGTTCACCGCCCGGCACGCCACCGAGTTCGGCCCCGACCTGGACTTCCGCGGCGCGGTCGGCACCGGCGTGCCCGCCTACCTCGAGGACGTCCTGCAATTCCTCGGCCCCGGCGTTCCTCCGATCGAGCTCGGCGCGCACACCAGCGCCTACGTGCTCTACCTGCTGGCGGGCCTGCAGACCGCGCACCCCGAGCTGAACATCGAGGCGCTGCTCACGGACGCGGGCAGGCAGTGGGTCGAACGCGGCCGCAGCGTATGCCTCGAGGACTTCGGCGCGGAACTGACCGCCGACAACGTGGTGCTCGGCTCGCTGTTCGCCCGGCCGTTGATGTCGCTGCCGAACGTGCACGGCCTGCTGGCCGGCTATCTCGGCCTGCCCGAATCCGGCTACGACCGTCCGTTGTTCCTCGGCCAGGGCCTGCGCGACACCGACGTGCTCACCCCGGAGACGCTGCGCTTCGCCGCGGGCCTCATCGCCCGAGGCGAACCGGTGACCCTGCGCGTCTACGACGACGACCACAGCGGCACGGTGAACGCCTCGCTGGTGGACTCGATCCCGTTCGTGCGCGGCCTGTTCGAGTGAGCTGAGCGGTACCGGCGCCGCTCACCCGGCGCCGAGGCGGCAGGCGCGGGTGAGCGGACCGGCGAGCCAGAACTGTTTACTCAGCATCGCCCGCTCCCTCGGTCTTGCGGGTGCGGGTGCGAGTGGTCTTCGGCTTCACCTCACCGGCATCGGTCTTCTCCGCGGGCTCACTGACCGGTTTGGGCAGCAGACCCGCAGC
>NZ_JARWRU010000056.1 GCF_029867845.1 Nocardia farcinica
GGCGGCGGCCGATCGAGGGGTACGGGTGTCTCAAGCCACGGGCACGGCTTCCGGTTCCGCGGCCGGGGCCCCGACGGCCTCCGAGCGCTTGCGGTCGCGGACCGCGGCCACACCGAGCAGCACCAGCGCCGAGCCCGCCCAGACCAGCAGGACCACCAGCGGCCGGGTGGCGCCAGCGCCGTCGAAGAAGGCGACCGAGCGGAGCAGCGAGCTCGCGGCGCCGGGCGGCAGCAGCTGGCCGATGGCGCCCCAGGGCTGCGGGAGCAGTTCGGGGGCCGAGGTGGCGGCCGAGAAGGGGTTGCCGATCAGCACCATGGTGAGCGCGCCGAGACCGATTCCGGGCGGGCCGATCAGGGCGGCCAGGCCGACGATCGCACCCGCCACCGCGAACGAGGCCAGACCGGCCACGGCCGCGAGGGCCAGGTAGCCACCGGGCAGCACCGACAGCCAGCCCTGGGCGAGCAGCATGCTGCCGAGGCCACCGACGACGCCGAAGGTCAGTGCGCCCGCCAGCCGTGCCCCGGCGCCGGTGACCACGAGCGAGAGCAGGGCGCCCGCCGCGATGCCGGACATGACCAGCGGCAACACCATCGCGCCGAAGACCACGCCGCGCGGGTCGTCGGCATCGGCGGGCACCACGTCCTCGACAGGGGCGGTGGTGGCGCCGGACAACTGCTGAGCCATGGCCGTGAGCTGTTGCGCGACAGCGGGACTCGCCGCCGAGGCGACCAGCAGGCGCGGCGCGCCCGCTCCGGTGACGATGGCGCCGTAGACCTCGCGGTCCTCGATGGCGGCCTGCGCGCTCGCGGCGTCGGGCAGCGTGGTGATCGCGAAGGCGCCGGGCTCGGCGGAGGCGGCGAGCCGCTCGGCCAGCGGGGCGGCCTGCGGGCCCGCGACCGCGAGCGGCAGGTCGCGGGGCGCGAGGTTGGCCGCGGGCCAGGCGAAGGCGGCCAGCATGAGCAGTTGGAGCACGGCCGCGCCGATACCCACCGCGACGGCGCGCAAGGTGGTGTTCATGACGTCTCCCCAGAAATCGAATGTTCGTTCTCTTTGATGCTCCTACGGTCGCACCGAGAGAAGAACTTGTCAAGAACGAACATTCGTTTTAATTTGGAACCATGCCCAGAGTCAGCGAGGAGCACCTCGAACGCCGCCGTCAGCAGATCCTCGACGCGGCCCGCCTCTGCTTCATCCGCAAGGGCTTCTTCGACACGTCCATGCAGGACGTCTTCGCCGAATCCGGCATGTCGGCAGGCGCGGTGTACCGCTACTTCAAGTCCAAGGACGAGATCATCGCGGCGCTGGCGAGCCAGACCACCGTCCCGATCCGCGCCGTGCTGGCCGAGCGCGTGCGGGACGAACCGCTACCCACCCCCGCCGAACTGATCGCGACCGTCGCCGAGGAGGTGATCCGGCACGGCGGTCCCGACGGCATGGTACGGCTGGCGCCGCAGGCCTGGGCGCTCGCGCTGGTCAACGCCGAGGTCGGCGGCTTCGTGCGCGCGACCCTGCTCGGCCTGCGGGCGACCCTGGGCGAGTACGTCGGGCGCATGGTGGCCGAGGGCTGGCTGCCGCCGGACACCGACACCGACGCGGTGGCCAAGGCCCTGCTGAGCTTCATGCCCGGCTTCATCCTGCAGTACCTGATGCTGGGCGACATCGAGGCAGGCGCCATCGGACGGGGAGTCGAGGCACTCATTCCGATCCGGGTGCCCGCCGACCGCGACTGAGCGCGCGCTAGGGCGCGAGCAGCCCCTGCCGGGCGCGCTCGGCATCGGAGAGCACCAGCAGCAGCATGGTGGTCAGCGCCGAGTCGTCGAGACCGGCGGCTGGGAAGGTGTAGCGCCACACCACATCGGCCAGCTTGCCGTGGCCGATGACCGCGATCGAGCCGAACTGCGCGCCGTTGTTGCGCTCGGCGACCCGCTTGTGCAGCTGGGGCTTGAGCGGGCGGTCCCAGGCGAGCACGCAGGTCAGGCTGAGCACGTCGAGGCCGGGCGCGAGTTGCACCGCGCGCAGCGAGCACAGCGCGCCCTCGTACTCGAAGCCGAGCGATCCCTCCTGGTCGACACGCACGTCGACGCCGTATCGCGACAGACACGCACCCGCGCGTGCCTGTAGTTCCTGGTCGGAAGTCACCGTCGCGTCCATCTCCGTGCCACCGTTCGCCGCGCCTGTGACCGGCCGCACCGGTCTCCTGCCGCCCCCGTGATCGTGCTCTCCCCCGCTGTCGCGCTCTTCCGCGCTACTTCGTGCCGCCGAAACGGCGGTCACGAGCAGCGTACTCGAGACAGGCGTCCCACAGGTTGCGCCGGTCGAAGTCGGGGAACAGCGTCTCCTGGAAGACGAATTCGGCATAGGCCGACTGCCACAGCAGGAAATTGGAGGTGCGGAACTCGCCGGAGGGGCGAAGGAACAGGTCGACATCGGGCATGTCCGGCTCGTCGAGGAAGCGCGCGACGGTGTTCTCGTCCACCCGCTCCGGGTCGATCTCCCCCGCGGCCACCCGGCGCGCGATCTCGCGGGCGGCGTCGGCGATCTCGGCCCTGCCGCCGTAGTTGACGCACATGGTGAGGGTGAGCACCGTGTTGTCCTTGGTGAGCTCTTCGGCGACCTCGAGCTCCTTGATCACGCTGCGCCACAGGCGCGGTCGCCTGCCCGCCCAGCGCACCCGTACGCCCATTTCGTGCATCTCGTCGCGGCGGCGGCGGATGACGTCGCGGTTGAAGCCCATGAGGAAGCGGACCTCATCGGGGCTGCGCCGCCAGTTCTCGGTGGAGAAGGCGTAGGCCGACAGCCATTTGACGCCGATCTCGATGCAGCCCTCGACGGTGTCCATGAGCACCGCCTCGCCGCGCTCGTGACCGGCGGTGCGGGGCAGACCGCGCTCCTGCGCCCAGCGGCCGTTGCCGTCCATCACCAGGGCGACGTGCTTGGGCACCAGTTCCTTGGGCAGTTCCGGCGGACGCGCTCCCGACGGGTGCGGCGAGGGCGGGCGCACGGTGCGCGTCGCGGTGGCGGATTCACGACGGAGGATCACGGCTTCCATCCTGCCCGATGGGCCCGAGCGGGCCCGCGCTGCCCTCCGGGTGCGCGACCCGCG
>NZ_JARWRU010000057.1 GCF_029867845.1 Nocardia farcinica
GCGCTGTTCCCGGCGAACTGGGACGCCCAGGCCCGCGCCGCCGAAGTCGCCATCAGTGTGGAGGCCGCGGTGGCGGGCGTACGGGTGGTCAAGGGTTTCGGGCAGGAGGGGCACGAACTCGACCGGCTCGAGCACCACGCCCGCGATCTCTACCGTTCCCGGTTGCGGCTGACCAGGATCACCAGCCTGTTCACCCCGGCCATGGCGAGCGTGCCCGCGGTGGGCCAGGCGCTGGTGCTGGTGGTGGGCGGCATCCTCGCGCTCGAACAGTCCATCACGCTGGGCACCTTCCTGGCGTTCATGACCTATCTCGGCCTGTTCGTCAATCCGATCCGGCAGTTCTCCATGCTGTTGACGGTCAGCCAGCAGGGCCGGGCCTCGCTGGAGCGGGTGCGCGAGGTCATCGAGACCCCGGCCCCGCCCGCGCCGCCGGTGGTGGCGGACGCGCCGGGTGAGCGGCCGCCGAGCGTCGAATTCCGCGATGTGCGTTTCGCCTTCGACGAGGTGACCGTGCTCGACGGGCTGAATCTCACGGTCGCCGCCGGGGAGACCGTGGCACTGGCGGGCGGCGCAGGCAGCGGCAAGACCACGCTCATGCGGCTGCTGCCGCGGCTGTTCGAACCCGACTCCGGCGCGGTGCTCTTCGACGGCGTCGACATCCGCCGCATCCCCGACGCGCGCGCCAGGGTGGCGATGGTCTTCGAGGAGACTTATCTGATGGCCGACACGGTGCGCGCCAATGTGGCCTACGGCCGTCCCGAGGCGACCGACGAGCAGATCTGGCACGCGCTGCACCTGGCCGCCGCCGACGAATTCGTCCGCGGCCTGCCCGACAGTCTGGACACCCCGTTGGGCGAGCGCGGCCAGCGGCTGTCCGGCGGGCAGCGCCAGCGCATCGCCCTGGCCCGCGCCCTGCTCACCGACGCGCCGATCCTGGTGCTCGACGACGCCACCTCCGCCATCGACGCCCAGGTGGAGGAGACGATCTTCCGCCGTATCGCCGCCGAGGTGCGGGCTCGCACCACGCTCGTGGTGGCGCACCGCATGTCGACGCTGGCGCTGGCCGACCGGGTGGCGGTCCTCGACGGCGGCCGGATCGCCGAGCTCGGCACCCCGGACGAACTGCGTTCCTCCGGCGAACTGTTCCGCGCCCTGTTCACCCCGCCGGAAGTGGAGGGCATCGGCGTCGACGGCGCCACCGGTCCCGGCGACCCGACCGCCCCACTGTGGGTGGAACCGGCCGCGGGCGAGGACGACGACCGGGCGCTGGAACAGGCCGCGCGCTCCTTCGCCCAGCGCGCGGCGGGCGCTCCCGGCGCGATGGGCCGCGGCGTCGGCGGCGGCATGATGACCTCGGCGCCGCCCAGCGGCGCCGTGGCCGCCCGGATGGCACAGCTGCCGCCGCTGCGCGGGGAACCCGATGTGCCGGAATCGTTCTCGCGCACGCCCGACCCCCGGTTCTCGCTGCCCAGACTGCTCCGCCCGTTCGCGCTGCCGCTGCTGGCCGGGCTCGGCCTGGTCGCGCTGGACGCGATCGCCCAGATCGCCATCCCCTTCCTGGTGCGTTACGGCATCGACCACGGCGTGCTGGTCGGCGCCCGCGTGGTGCTGCTCGGGGCGGGGGCGCTGGGGCTGGTCGTGGTGGCGGCCGACTGGCTGGTGACCACCGCGCAGGTCCGGGTGACCGGCCGGGCGGGCGAGCGGCTGCTGTTCGGCCTGCGGGTGAAGACCTTCGCCCACCTGCAACGGCTGGGCCTGCGGTTCTACGAGCGCGAACTGGGCGGGCGCATCATGACCCGCATGACCACCGACGTCGAGGGGCTCTCGGCGTTCCTGCAGACCGGTCTGGCCACGGCGCTGACCAGTTCGCTCACCATCGCGGGCGTCGTGGTCGCGTTGCTGATCGTCGACGCGGCGCTGGCGGTGGTGGTGCTGGCGCTGCTGCCGGTGCTCGTCGTGTCCACGGTGCTGTTCCGGCGGCTGTCGGTGCCCGCCTACACCCTGGCCAGGGACCGGATCAGCGCGGCCAACGCCTACCTGCAGGAGAACGTGGACGCCATCGCCGTCACCCAGGCCTACCGGCGGGAGGCGGTCAACCAGCGCGAGTTCGAACGCCGCTCCTGGGCGTACCGCGACGCCAGGATGCGCAGCCAGACCCTGATGGCGGTGTTCTTCCCGTTCGTGGAGTTCATGTCGGTGGTGGCCACCGCGGCGGTGCTGGCCGTCGGCGTGCACGACGTGCGGACGGGCGTGATCACCGCGGGCACGCTGATCGCCTTCCTGCTCTACATCGATCTGCTGTTCTCCCCCATCCAGCAGCTGTCGCAGGTGTTCGACAGCTACCAGCAGGCGGTGGTCGGCGTCGACCGGCTCGGCGCGTTGCTGCGCACCGAGGTCACCACCCCGGAGGCCGAGAACGCCAGGCCGGTGCGCGGACTGGAGGGCGCGATCGAACTGCGCGGGGTCGGCTACACCTACGACGGCGGCCCGGCCGGACAGGTGCTGACCGGCATCGACCTGCGGATCGAGCCGGGACAGAAGGTCGCGCTGGTCGGCGAGACCGGCGCGGGCAAGTCCACGCTGGTGAAACTGCTGGCCCGCTACTACGACCCCACCGAGGGGCAGGTGCTCGTCGACGGCGTCGACATCCGCGACTACCGGCTGCGCGACTACCGCAAACGGCTCGGCGTGGTCCCGCAGGAGCCGTTCCTGTTCGGCGACACCGTCCGCGCCGCCATCGCCTACGGCAAGCCGGAAGCCACCCCCGCCGAGATCGAGTGGGCGGCCCGCGCGGTCGGCGCGCACGAGATGATCGCCGCGCTCGAACACGGCTACTACCAGCCGATCGGCGAGCACGGCCGCAATCTGTCCGCCGGACAGCGGCAGCTGCTGGCGCTGGCCCGCGCCCAGCTGGTCGAGCCCGACATCCTGATCCTCGACGAGGCCACCGCCTCGCTGGATCTGGCCACCGAGGCCAGGGTGCGCGCCGCCGTCGACGTGCTCACCAGCGGGCGCACCACCCTGGTGGTGGCGCACCGACTCGCCACCGCCGCCGACGCCGATCTGATCGTCGTGCTCGGCCACGGCAGGCTGCTCGAGGCGGGCACGCACGCGGAACTGCTCGCGCGCGGCGGCGCCTACCTGGCGCTGTGGTCGGCCTATGTGGGCGACACACGACGGGCGCACTCGGCGTCGTGACCCGCGATACACAGCCGAGGGGGCGGGCCCCCCCGGGGGGGGGGCGGCCCCGGGGGGTGGGCGGGGGGGGGGGGGAGGTTTAGGGGGGGGGGGTAGGGGTTGGGGGGGGGGCGGCGCGGCGGG
>NZ_JARWRU010000058.1 GCF_029867845.1 Nocardia farcinica
CCGGGGGCACCGGGGGGGGCCCCCGGCCCAGTTCCACGGGTATCACCGCTTGGGGGTCCTGCGGCGGCGAAGCGGCGGGCGGGCCGGCCGGCGCCTGCCGTTGGCGCCGGACCGCCTCGGCCAGTCTCGCCTCGCGCAGCGGCTTGAGCAGGTAGTCGAGTGCGCCGAGGTCGAAGGCGCCGACCGCGCGGTCGTCGTGGGCGGTCACGAACACCACCGATGGTGGGGTGGCGAACTCGCCGAGGATGCCCGCCAGCTCCATGCCGTCCAGGCCGGGCATGTCGATGTCGAGGAAGACCGCGTCCACCGGGTGGGTGCGCAACAGCCGCAGCGCGCCGGTGGCCTCGCTCGCGGCGTGGATCTCGCCGATCTCCGGGCGTTCGCGCAGCAGGTACACGAGTTCGTCCAGGGCGGGCTGTTCGTCGTCGACGGCGAGCACGCGCAGCGCGCCCGCCGAGCCACCGGTGTGCTGCGTCACGGTCGGTCCCTCGGTCACGGTGGGTCCATCGTAGGGGGTGACACACACCTGAGGCCGGAATCCGGCTCAGGCCCGCACCCCGGCCCGGAATTTCGGCACCCGCATGCCGACCTTCGTCCCCGCCCCCGGCGCGGTCTCCACCACCAGCCCGTAGTCGTCGCCGAAGGCCGCGCGCAGCCGGTCGTCGACATTGGACAATCCGACGTGCGCGGCCTCCTCCGCTCCCGCCGGGCCTGCCGTGATCGCGTCCAGCGCGCCCGAGCGCAGCAGTTCCGGGTCCATGCCCGCGCCGTCGTCCTCCACGCTGATCAGGCAGTCGGTGCCCGCGTCGATGGCCTCGATGGTGATGGTCCCGCCGCCCGGCCTGCCCGCGATCCCGTGCCGCACCGCGTTCTCCACCAGCGGCTGCAACGCCAGGAACGGCAACACGACGCCGAGCACCTCCGGTGCGATCAGCAGCCGCACCTGCAACGCCTCGCCGAACCGCGCCCGCTCCAGCGCCAGATAGCGCTCGATGTTGCGCAGCTCCTCCGACAGCACCGTGTACTCGCCGGCGGCGCGGAAGGAGTAGCGGGTGAAATCGGCGAACTCGAGGATCAGCTCCCGCGCCCTGGCCGGATCGGTGCGCACGAACGAGGCGATGGTGTTGAGGGCGTTGTAGATGAAGTGCGGGCTGATCTGCGCGCGCAGCGCCCGCACCTCGGCCCGGTCCAGCCGGGCCCGGGAGGCGTCCAGCTCGGCCAGGTCCAGCTGGCCGCAGGCATAGCGCGCCACCTCGGCCAGCGCGCCGAGCAGGCCCGGGCCGGGCTTGTCGGTGGTGACGATGCCCAGCGCGCCCGCGGCCGGTCCGCTCTCGGGCAGCATCGGCTGGGCCACCAGCGTGCGTGCGGCGTGCTCCGCCCCCGGCCTGCTCACCAATACCGGCCGCCCGCCTTCGACCGCGCGTCGGGCGGCGTCGGCGAATTCCTCGGCCAGGTCGCCGTGCGGGCCGTCCCAGGCCAGCACCGTGCCGTCCGGCGCGGCCACGCCCAGGGCCGCGGCACTGGTCAGCGCCCGCAGATGCGGGGCGGCCTCTTGCGCGGAATCCTCGGTCAGTCCGCGCCGCAGCGGCACGGCGGCCAGGGAGGCGGTGTGCAGCGCGGCGTGCACCGCGCGCTCGGCGGGGGTGCTCACCACCCGCCGGGTGCGCAGCCACACCAGCAGGGCGAGACCGAGCGCGGCGACCGCGATCGCCGCGACACCCGCCGCCGTCACCGGCTCGCTCCAGGCCCGCACATGGGCTCGATTATCCGCCGCCCGGCGCGCCGTCCCGCTGGACGTTCACCGGGCCCGCGCGTCAGCGGTGTGAGGTCGGCCCCGCCGGCGGGATGTCAGCCCTGGTACTGCGGGATGTCGAAGGCCACCTCGCCGGAGCCGCCGATCGAGGGCGCGCTCACGGTCACCGTTCCGGTGAACGAGCCGGTCCCCGGGCTGAAGATGGCTCCGGGGCCGCTGTTGGACCAGTAGCCGGGGCCGTGCGCGGTGACGGTGAACTCGCCGGTGCTGCCGTCGCCGACATCGCGCCAGCGCAGTGTGACGGTGAGTTCGCAGGAGCCGACGCCGATCATGGTGGTCTGCACGGTGAACGCCGCCGAGTTCGGGTAGGCGTCGCCGTTGACCGAGCTGTCGACCACGGCCACACACGGGCCCTGGGTGAGCGAGTAGACGGTGCCGAACGCGCCACCGGGACCGGCGTGGGCCGCGGGTGCGGCGGCCACGGCGACGGCGAGGCAGGCGGCCCCGGTGACGGCCGCGGCGCGCAGGCTCCGGCGGAGGGGAAGGGAAGGACGGAAGAGCACAGAACTCATTCGATGACCTCGCTGGGGGAGTCGGAAGAGCACTGGAGGAGTCGGAAGAGCGCTCGAGGAGTCGGAAGAGCACTCGAGGAGTCGGAAGAGCACAGCTGCGTTCGTGGGTACGGTACCGATCCCGCGCCCGGCGCGGACCGGAACCGGAGGAGCGGGACCAGCGGATCACGCACACCCGCGCGGGTCTCGCGGACCGGTCCGGGTGATCTTCCTCGCGACACGCGCCCGCCCGCCCAGGTGACGCGCGGACACCGACCTCGGCCTCGCACGGCGGAGGCTGTTCCTGTCGCCCGCCAGGCTTAGACTCGGTGCCCGACCCCCACCACGACCCATGGGAGGGATGAATAGTCTTGGCCGCCTCGTCCGGATCGTTCGTTCATCTGCACAACCACACCGAGTACTCGATGCTCGACGGCGCGGCGAAGATCTCCCCGCTGTTCACCGAGGCCAAGCGGCTGGGAATGACGGCGGTCGGGATGACCGACCACGGCAACATGTACGGCGCCAGCGAGTTCTACAACTCGGCGGAGAAGGCGGGCATCAAGCCGATCATCGGCATCGAGGCCTACATCGCGCCGGGCTCGCGCTTCGACACCAAGCGCGTCCAGTGGGGTGACCCGAGCCAGAAGAGCGACGACGTCTCCGGCTCCGGCGCCTACACCCACATGACCATGGTCGCCGAGAACGCCAAGGGCCTGCACAATCTGTTCAAGCTGTCCAGCCTGGCCTCGCTGGAGGGCCAGCTGGGCAAGTGGGCGCGCATGGACGAGGAGATCATCGCCCAGCACGCCGAGGGCATCATCGCGACCACCGGTTGCCCCTCCGGCGAGGTGCAGACCCGCCTGCGTCTCGGCCACGACCGCGAGGCGCTCGAGGCCGCCGCCAAATGGCAGGAGATCTTCGGCAAGGAGAACTTCTTCCTCGAACTCATGGACCACGGCCTGTCCATCGAGCGGCGGGTCCGCGAGGGGCTGCTCGAGATCGGCCGCAAGCTCGGCATCCCGCCGCTGGCCACCAACGACTGCCACTACGTCACCAAGGATCAGTCGACCAACCACGAGGCGCTGCTGTGCATCCAGACCGGCAAGACCCTCAGCGACCCGACCCGCTTCAAGTTCGACGGTGACGGTTACTACCTGAAGTCCGCCGAGGAGATGCGGGCGCTGTGGGACTCCGAGGTGCCAGGCGCCTGCGACAACACCGTGCTCATCGGCGAGCGGGTGCAGTCCTACGCGGAGGTCTGGCAGCACCGCGACCGGATGCCGATCTTCCCGGTCCCCGAGGGGCACGACCAGGCCAGCTGGCTGCGTCACGAGGTCGAGGCAGGCCTGCGCCGCCGTTTCCCCGACGGCCCGCCGCGCGAATACGTCGAGCGCGCCGAGTACGAGATCGGCGTCATCCTGGAGATGGGCTTTCCGGCCTACTTCCTCGTCGTCGGCGACCTCATCAACCACGCCCGCGAGGTCGGCATCCGCGTCGGCCCCGGCCGTGGCTCGGCGGCGGGCTCGCTGGTCGCCTACGCGCTGGGCATCACCAACATCGACCCGATCCCGCACGGTCTGCTCTTCGAGCGCTTCCTCAACCCCGAGCGCGTGTCGATGCCCGATATCGACATCGACTTCGACGATCGCCGCCGCGGTGAGATGGTGCGCTACGCCAGCGAGAAATGGGGCAGCGACCGGGTCGCGCAGGTCATCACCTTCGGCACCATCAAGACCAAGGCCGCCATCAAGGACTCCGCGCGAGTGCTGTTCGGCCAGCCCGGTTTCGCCATCGCCGACCAGATCACCAAGGCGCTGCCGCCGCCGATCATGGCCAAGGACATCTCGGTGTCGGGCATCACCGACCCCGACCACGAGCGGTACAAGGAAGCCGCCGAGGTCCGCGAGCTCATCAACAGCAACCCCGACGTCGCCAAGATCTACGAGACCGCGCGCGGCCTGGAGGGCCTGATCCGCAACGCGGGCGTGCACGCCTGCGCGGTCATCATGTCCTGCGACCCGCTGATCGAGGCGATCCCGCTGTGGAAGCGGCCGCAGGACGGCGCGCTGATCACCGGCTGGGACTATCCGTCGTGTGAGGCCATCGGCCTGCTGAAGATGGACTTCCTCGGCCTGCGCAACCTGACGGTCATCGGCGACGCGCTGGACAACATCAAGGCCAACCGCGGCATCGACCTCGACATGGACACCCTGCCGCTGGACGACAAGCCGACCTACGAGCTGCTCTCCCGCGGCGACACCCTCGGCGTCTTCCAGCTCGACGGTGGCCCCATGCGCGACCTGCTGCGCCGCATGCAGCCCACCGCCTTCGAGGACATCGTCGCCGTCGGCGCGCTCTACCGCCCCGGCCCGATGGGCATGAACGCGCACAACGACTACGCCGACCGCAAGAACGGCAGGCAGGAAGTCAAGCCGATCCACCCGGAGCTGGAGGAACCGCTCAAAGACATCCTGGGCGAGACCTACGGCCTGATCGTCTACCAAGAGCAGATCATGCACGTCGCCCAGAAGGTGGCCGGGTACTCGCTCGGACGAGCAGACATCCTGCGCCGCGCCATGGGCAAGAAGAAGGCCGAGGTGCTGGCCGCGGAGTTCGAGGGCTTCGAGGCTGGCATGCAGGCCAACGGCTACTCCAAGCAGGCCATCAAGGCGCTGTGGGACACGATCCTGCCGTTCGCCGGCTACGCGTTCAACAAATCGCACGCCGCCGCCTACGGCCTGATCTCCTACTGGACCGCCTACCTCAAGGCCAACTATCCGGCCGAGTACATGGCTGGCCTGCTGACCTCCGTCGGCGACGACAAGGACAAGGCCGCGGTCTACCTGTCGGACTGCCGCCGGCTCGGCATCACCGTGCTGCCGCCGGACGTCAACGAGTCCGAGCAGAACTTCGCCTCGGTCGGCAAGGACATCCGCTTCGGCCTCGGCGCGGTCCGCAACGTCGGCGCCAACGTGGTGGCCTCGATCATCGCCGCGCGCAAGGAGAAGTCGAAGTTCACCGACTTCTCCGACTACCTGAACAAGATCGACGCCATCGCCTGCACCAAGAAGGTCACCGAATCCCTCATCAAGGCGGGCGCTTTCGACTCCCTCGGACATCCGCGCAAGGGCCTGTACCTGGTGCACTCCGATGCCATCGACGCGGTCATGGCCACCAAGAAGGCCGAGGCCATGGGCCAGTTCGACTTGTTCGGCGGCATGGACGCCGACGAGTCGGTGACCAGCGTCTTCAATGTCAAGGTGCCCGACGAGGAGTGGGAGTCCAAGCACAAGCTGGCGCTCGAGCGCGAGATGCTCGGCCTCTACGTGTCCGGCCACCCCCTCAACGGCGTGGAGCACGTGCTGGCCGCCCAGTCCGACACCCAGATCCCGGCCATTCTGGAAGGCGAGGTCAAGGACGGCGCGCAGGTGACCGTCGGCGGCATCCTCGCCTCGGTGAACCGGCGCATCAACAAGAACGGCCTGGCGTGGGCCTCGGCCCAGCTCGAGGATCTCACCGGCGGCATCGAGGTGCTGTTCTTCCCGCAGGCCTACTCCGTCTACGGCGCCGACGTGGTCGAGGACGCCGTGGTGCTGGTCAAGGCCAGGGTGTCGATCCGCGACGACCGGGTCTCGCTGATCGCCAACGATCTGGCGGTGCCCGATCTGTCGTCCATCGGCGTGGCCAAGCCGCTGTCGGTCACCATGACCACCCGCATGTGCACCCCGGACAAGGTCGGCGAGCTCAAGCGTGTGCTGGCCCGCCATCCCGGCACCTCCGACGTGCTCATCCGCCATGTCGGCGCGCGGGAGAAGACCACGGTGCTGAAACTGTCGGAGAGCCTGCGGGTCTCGCCGTCCTCGGCGTTGTTCGGCGACCTCAAGGCGCTGCTCGGGCCGGGCTGCCTGGCGAGCTGAGCGGCCACCAGCGGTTGTTAAGCGGGCGGTAAGCGGGCGCGGGCAGAGTCGTCTCGTCGGTCACCCCCTTCGAGAAACAGGACCCAACGATGACTCTCTCCCGCACCTTCGCCACCGCTCTCGGCACCGCCGCCGCTGCCCTCGTGATCGGCCTGGCCGGCTCCGGCGCCGCGCACGCCCAGGGCGTGTTCACCCAGATCGAGTTCGCGCCCGGCACCAGCGGCGCGGTGATCGACGGCGCGGTGATCCGCGGCGAGTCCGACACCTACTTCTTCGACGCCTACGGCGGCCAGTGGCTGGACGTGACACTGTTCTCCCTCGAGGACAACGCCGCCTTCACCATCACCGGCCCGGACGGCATCACCACCGCCTACCCGGACGACGTGGCCGCGGTGTTGCTGCCCTACGACGGCACCTACGCGGTGAACGTGGCCCCCGAGCGCGGCAACGCCACCTACACCCTCTGGGTCCAGATCAACTGAGCGCGACGATTCCCAGCGCCGCACTCCCGACGGGCCCCCCCCCCCCCCGGCCGGGGGCCGGGGGGGGGAGGGGGAAAACGAGCCAACGTAAACCCCCCCCGGGGGGGGGGGGGAGGACC
>NZ_JARWRU010000059.1 GCF_029867845.1 Nocardia farcinica
ACCGGAGGCCGGCGGGCCCGCCCGGCCGGGACTCCCCGGCTGCCGGCTCCGTTCGCACATCCCGCATCTGCCGCACGACCACGACCTCGACCTGCCGGACATCGACACCTTCCGTCCGGTCGACCCGGATCCGTGGCCGGAACCCGAGCAGCCGCCCACCCCGCCGAATCCCCCGGATGTCACCGACCCGGGCGATTCAGGGCCTGATCCTGGCTCGCCGGAGGAGCCGGAGGAGCCTGGTGGTCCGGGGGAGGGCGCGCCTGATCCTGGCTCGCCGGAGGAGCCGGAGGAGCCCGGCGGTCCGGGGCGCGACTGCCCGCCGGCGGCGCCGGACGCGACTGCTCCACCGACGTGCCCTCCGCCCGGAAACGATGCGGGCGCGCCCCCTTCCGACACCCCGTGGTGGCCGCAAGCGCCCGCGGACCCGGCGCAGGAGCCGCCCCCACCGGGCGTTTCCTCGCCGAACGCACCCGCGCCGCAGCAGCAGTGCCCGGCGCGACCGGACACCGGCTCGCCCGGCGAGACCCCGCCCGGCGACCGGTCGCCCGATCCGTGGTCACCTGCGGAAACCGGCGGACCGCCTCGGCGCGCGCCACAGCCACCGTTGCCCGGACATGCGGGCGGCTTCCCGGCAGAGCGGCTCCCCGGCCACCCGGACTCCCGAACCGAGGGCGCGGGTTGGCCGGGGAACGGCACCCCGCCCGGTGGCTGGATGCCGCCGATACCGGGATCACCCGCCCCTGCGGGCCCGCCGTCACGCAACGCCCACCGCGACGACGGGCATCGCCCGCCCGCGCCAGGGCCATCGCCCACACTGCTGTTGCGGCCGTTCGGCGGCCTCGGCGTCACGGTCGTCTTCGATCCGAACACCGGTGCGCTGCAAGCCACTTCGGTGCGAGACAGGCCGACGTCGGGAATCTACGGCGACCTTGCGGGCCGCCAGGTCGTGGTGTATCGCCACGCCGGGCGGCTGATGGCCCGCATCGATGGCCGGGAGATCGACCTGGACGGCCCGGTGGCGATCGACCACACGGTGGGGCCGCAGCGGCGTACCGGCCTGGCCGTCACGGCGGCGGGCGTCGTCGTGTGCGTGCTGACCTACCGCACCCTGCCACCCGAGCTGGATCTCGGTGTGTTCCTGCGGGATCTGTGCGCGGACCCGCAGCGGCGGGCGAGGGCGTTCGCCTGATGTCCGCCGTCCGCCCGGTGGTACAAACCTTCCGTCGCGGCGTTGCCGCCGGACGCTGAACGCCGCCGGACGCAGAACGCTGCCGAACACAGAACGCCGCCGAACGCAGAACGCCGCCGAACACAGAACGCCGCGGGACGCAGAACGAGGAGAATTCCGGGAACGTGAGCACGTCAGAGGGCCGGCCGACCGAGGATGACGACGAGCCCGATATCGCTTTCCCCATCGAGCGCGGGGAATCCGGGGTGGGGGAGCGGGCCGCGCGGCTGTGTCACCGCATCGCGCGGGCGGTCGCCGCGGCGGGCCCGTCCGGCTGGGACCGGGTGGACGCGGTGTTCACGCTGACCACGACCACCGAGACGGTTCGGGTCCGCTACGTCGACGAGCACGGCCGCTCGATGCGCGTGCACCCCGGCCCGGAGGTGCTGGCCCCGGTGCGCGAGCACCGGCGGCTGTCCGCGGGGCTGGGCGAGGGCCCGTGGTGGCGCATGCTCTTCACGCTCACCAGGGAAGGCGCGATCGAGGTCGATTTCGACTACGGCGACGAACCCTTCCCCGACGACCAGCTCTTCGCTCCCGAGGTCTACGCGGCCGACCTGGAGGCCTACCCACGCACCCGCCTGCCGGTCTGGCTGGCGGCCTACATCCGGCACGACGGCAGGCAGACGCGGACCGCGCAGCAGGCGGCCGCCCAGGCCCGCGCCGACCTGGCCGAGGGAGCGCGTGCCGTGGCCACCGACGAGCTGCCCGCGTTGCCGTTGCTCTGGGGGCGGTGGGCGGTGCTGGCCGCGGCGTTCGTCGCGATCGGCGCGCCGAGGGGACCGCGAATCCTGCCCGCGCTGGGCTTCTTCGAGGGCAGGCGGCGCTGCGGCGCGACCCTCTACACGCTGCCGGGCGGCCGCGCGGTGCTGTCCGGCGGCGTGTGGGACGCCCCGGAACTGGATGCCGTCTACAACCGTGGCGCGGCCGATCCCCGGTTGTACCGGGGCGCGCCGGACTGGGTCGCCGATCCCGTGCTCAACCCCCGTGCGGGCAACGGCCTGCTCACCTTCTGCTACTGGTGGGAATCGGACCGCTGGTGTCGCGGCGAGTCACCCGGACCGGACGCGTTCGCGGCGGCGCTGCCGGAGGTGTGGTCGGCCGAGGCGGTGGTGGACCGGATCTGCCGCCTGGCGCTAACCGACCCCACCGCCGACCAGCGCGCCGCCCTGTTCGCTCTGACCGCCGCCGCCGAGAACGCGGCGGTGACCCGGAACACGCTCGTCGCCGCGCTGGCGGGCTACGACGGAATCGACTTCGACATCGACGGCGCGTACTACCAGCTGGTGATGGCGGGCGTCACCGAAATGCCGGTCGCCGCACCGCAGATCGCGGCCCCCTAGCGCGCGGTGCCCGCAGAACAGGTGTCACGGCAGGTCTGGCCGTCTCGGGCGGCGAGGCCGTAGGGTTCGGCAGGGACGGCTAGGGAGGGTCGAGAATGTCGCGCACGCAACCGATCTCGGGAACGACTGGGGAGAGCGCCCGCCCGCGACAGCAGGGCGGACGGCTCCCAGGGGCGGTGGCGGCGCTCGTCGCGGGGACGCTGGCGGCGCTGTCGGTCGCGCCCCCGGCCGCCGCGCTGCCGGAGCAGACGCAGTACGCGCCCACGATGATAGTGCTCGACGCCTCAGGGTCGATGCTGCGGCCCGACCCGAGCGGGACGATGATGGACGCGGCCAGGAACGCGGTCCGCTCGTTCGTGGCTGCCGCGCCCGAACAATCCCGCGTCGGTCTGGCGGCTTACGGCACCGGCACGAGCAACGACGAGGCCGACAAGGCGGCGGGCTGCGTGGACG
>NZ_JARWRU010000060.1 GCF_029867845.1 Nocardia farcinica
AGCGCGGCAGGCCCCGCGCCCGCAGCTACATCGACCTGGGCGGCGCCACCTGGGGGGTGCCGTCGGCGGGCCCGCCGGTCTTCCTCGACCCCGAGCTGCGCCACCTCAACGACGACCACGGCGACGAGGGCAACATCTTCCCCGACCAGATGGTCTTCCTCGAGCAGATGCGCATCCACGGCAACGAGGGCGGCATCCTGATGATCCCCGGCTCGGTCGCCGACGTGCGTGGCAGCGAGCTCGAGCTCACCCACCCGTTCGACCCGGACGAGATCTACGGCGACAAGGCCGCCTACATCGAGAAGATGGCGCAACGCTTCGCGCCGGTGCTCGAGGCGGAGAAGGCCACCTGGGCCACGGGCGATGGTCCGCTGCTGCCGCAGCTCAAGGAGCTGTTCGAGCCGATCATGGCGCAGAGCGATCTGATCTGCGACGGCATCGGCTATCCCGTCGGCCTGGTGCTCGGCGAGGAGACGGTGGTGCTGGACTTCCCCAAGCGGGTGGTGCGCGAGCCCATCGAGGGCGAGGGCCGCTACCGCTACGGCTTCCGCATCGCGCCCGAGCTGGTGCGCACGGTGCTGCGCGACAACGAGCCGGACTGGGTGAACACCATCTTCCTGTCCACCCGCTTCCAGGCCTGGCGCATCGGCGGCTACAACGAGTTCCTCTACACCTTCTTCAAGTGCCTGACCGACGAGCGCATCGCCTACGCCGACGGCTGGTTCTCCGAGGCGCACGACGACTCGGCCACCACCGAACTCGACGGCTGGCAGGTGCAGCGCCGCTGCCCGCACCTCAAGGCCGATCTGTCGAAATTCGGTGTGGTCGAGGGCAACACCCTCACCTGCAACCTGCACGGCTGGCAGTGGGATCTGGAGACCGGGCGCTGCAAGACCTCCAAGGGTCAC
This sequence comes from Nocardia farcinica, assembly GCF_029867845.1. GTDB lineage: Bacteria > Actinomycetota > Actinomycetes > Mycobacteriales > Mycobacteriaceae > Nocardia > Nocardia farcinica_A. The sequence continues at coordinate 909 of NZ_JARWRU010000060.1, forward strand.
GAGCTGCGGTCGGCCAAGCTCTGACCCTGCCGAGGCCAGGTCGCGAGCAGCAGCGCCACCAGGATCAACGCGCACCCGACGGTCGCTCTGACGGTGACCCCCGGCCCGCCCGGCACGAACAGGTCGAGCGCGACCGAGGCGACGAGCTGCCCGGCCACCGAGGTCAGCCCGAGCAACAGCACACCGATCCAGCGCACGGTCACCGCGCCGAGCCCGATGAAGGCCACCCCGATCGCCCCGCCGAGATAGAGCCACGGCTCGGCGGGGAGCGCGCCGGGCGCGCCGACCGCGAGCACCACCACCGACTCCAGCGCCACCAGCGCCGCGAACCCCACGGTGAAATTGATCAGCGTGGCCGCACCTGGCCCGCCCACCGCGCCGACCCGCCCGTTGACCGCCTGCTGCCAGGCCAGCCCCACACCCGCCAGCGCGGGCAGCGCCACCAGCAGCAGCGGCGGCGCGTCACGCACCTGCTCCGGTAAGGCCAGCCCGGCGGGCGCGCCCCCGGCCTCCGCGCTCGACGCGAGGAAGACCGCCCCGACGGCCAGCGCCGCCGCCACCGCCCGCGGCGGCGTCACCGGGGAGCGCCCGCACGGCGCCCCACCCAGCCGGGCCCACGCCAGACAGCTC
>NZ_JARWRU010000061.1 GCF_029867845.1 Nocardia farcinica
TGGGGGGGGGGGGGGGGGGGGTTTGGGGGGGGGGGGCGCGCTCGTGGGGGGGGCCGCCGGAAGGCGGGGGGCCTCCCCCGTCCACCCGACGACGCCGCCCGTGCCCAGACGACGCCGCCCCTGCCCACCGACGACGAGGACGCATCAGTGCCGGCCGCCCGCGAAGCAGCCATCGGAACCGACGACATCCTCGCACTCCTGCGCCGTACCGAGGAACTGCTCGACCTCGGCAGGTCGGTCGCCGCCCGATTGCGCGCCGCCGCCGACGCGGCCGAGGCCGGACGCCCCCGCGATGTCGATGCGACCTCGGCGACCGACTGGGCACGCGAGGCCACCGATCATCTGGACGCCCTCGGCCGATCGCCGCTGCGCTCCCGCTGGAACGGTGACGGATCGCTGCACACCGCCCGCGAGATGCTCGACACCGCCGTGCGCGAGTTCGACGAGTACCAGCGGCGGCGCGCCGCCGCCGACCTCGTCGTGGCCTCCTATCGCGCCAACGGGCTCGACCACCTCATCCCCCAGGCGCTCGCGCCGCTCGGTTTCGCCAACGAGGAAGAGGTGCGCGCCGGAACCTTCTTCGTCCCACCCGACGGTCACGAGTCCGGGGACAGGCGCGACACCGGGGGCGCTCTCGGCGGGCGCGACACCGGGAACACGCGAGACGACAGCCGAACCCCGGACGCCCACGACAACCACGCCACGGAGTCCGCCGCGCACGATGGAGTAGCCGTGGCCGATCCGACGGCCGACAGTTCGGACCGGGCGGAATCCGTGGTGGCTCCACCGACTACGCCGTCGGCGCCGGCCGACACCGGAGTCGCCGAGCGAAGTGCCGAGGCGACGGAATCCGACGGCGTGACCGCGCTATCGAGCACCGAGCACGGGCAGAACGACCCGAACGCGGGGGCGCGACCGACCGCCGCGCCCACGTCACCCAGCGCGGCGCCCCCGGCCGTCGCGCCCCCCCCGAGCACGGAAACCCACCGGGTCGACGAAACCGTGCAGCCGAGCCCCGAACCTGCTCGGCCCGGCGACGCGAGCGCGCGACCGGACTGCGCCCCGACCGAGACCGAGACCGAGATCGGAGCGTCGGGTGACGCCGAGTTCGCGAGCCGGACCGATGGGCAGGCCGTGGCGCCGGTCGACGACCGGACGGACAGCGCGACCGTGGACAGCGCGACCGTGGACAGCGCGCGGACCGATGCCGGCGACGGCGCTATCGCGGATGCGGCCGCTACGGCGGGCGGGCGGCTCGGGACGGACGAGCCGAGCGCTCCGGCGGCCACCCCGACCGGCACCCCGACGAGCCGTCCCGCCTTCCCCACCCCGAGGGAGGTCGCCGAGGCCGAGCACACGGACACCGCCCTGCACACCGAGCGTCCGGTCCCGCCGAGGGACATCGACGGCCTGTTCCGCTCTCGTCCACCGCAGGGCGATTCCGCGTTCACCGGCGCGGCCCCCGCCGCCCGCTACGACGCGGCAACCAGGACCGCGGCCCCGAAACGTCCCGCGCCGCCCGCCCCGGCTCCGCCCGCGCCCGCCCCGCCCGCGCCGCGACGGCCGGCCGCCGCGCCCATCCCGGAACAGGTGCGCGCCAATCGCAGTCCCGACGGTGAGGCGATGAACTATCCGTGGGACGCGGGCAGCCCGCCCCACATCGCCTCCCTGCTGACCGCGCGTGCCGACGCGGCGGCGGTGCTGCTGGCGGAGGCGGCGAACGAGACCGCGCAGCGCAAGCAGATCCTGCGGTTCTTCTGCGCGGCTTTCACCTGCTCCCCCACCTATCTGTCGCTGGAACTGTCGCGGGTGGTGCCGACCGACGCCGCGGTGGCCGAGTTGCAGACCGATGAGGCCAGGGTGTTGCTGGCGGGGGCGGTGCGTTCCGGGCTGAGCCTGGGCTTCTTCCCGGTCTCCATCCCGACGCTGGTGGAGCGCTCGGCGCTGGAGCCGCAGATCAAGGAGATCATCGAGTTCGCCCGTGAGGCGGGGGTACGCGGGCTGCGGCTGGGCAACGACGCCGGTGCGGCGGCGGGGACCGCGGCCGATTGGGAGGCCATCGGCCGCGAGGCGAGCACCCTGCTCGACACACTGTCGAAGAAGGTGATCAAATTCGAGCTGGCCACCAAGGTGCTGCATCACCTGACCAGGCCGGGTCAGCTGATCGGCGCGGCATTGACGACGGTGCGGCAGCTGTCGGACGGCGGGATCGAAGCCGTCGACGCCGACGACGAGCGGTGGCGCGAGGTGTTCGAGGCCGCGGAGCTGTTGCGGGACCGCGACGGCCGCGAGCGGGTCATCGACGACACCACGCAGGAGCTGGTCGACGCGCGCCGGAAGAAGATCATCGCAGGCGCCCGGCGGTCGTTGGAGCACAATCTGGCCGAGGTGGGCGACCTGCTGGTGCGGTTCGTCGAACTGCGCGACAGTGTGCGGGGTTCACGCGCCCACCACGCCTCCTCGGCCGATCAGCTGATCACGCTGGCGGAGTCCTACCGTCCCTCGATCGAACCGAACACCGTCGGGGAGGCGGCGTTGCTGCGGCTGCTGAACTGGATGGCGGCGCCCGGCGCCGACCAGCCGCGCGGGGTGTCGCTGGCGACGGTGCTCAACGAGGGCCTGGAGCCGCTGTTCGAGCTGGAGCGCGACGAGGCGAACGAGCCGGTGCGCCCGGCCACCCTGACGGAGATGTCGCTGCTGTTCGCCGGGCGCGACGCGGTCACGGTGGTCAACGGCTACCTGGAGAGCGGGAACATCGCCGCGGCACGGCATTACGTGGCCGAGCACGGGCTGCCGATGTCCGAGGATGCCTCCGGCGACCTGGTGGCCAGGGCCGAGCACCGCGCCCGTGAACGGCACAACGCGCAGATCGAGACCATGCGCTGGCTGGCGGCCAGGCACCGCGCCCTCTACGAGGACGACCGCGCCCGCGAGCTGACCGCGCAGATGCAGTCGCTGCTCACCCCCGACCCGGAGCGCTACGACCTCGCCGACCGCGAGCTGCACGCCCTGATCGAGGACGGCCGCGCGCATCTGGACGCCTACCGGGAGAACCTGCGCGCGCAGGTCAGGGCCCTGGACGCGGCCGCCGAGGACAAGGACCGGCTGCTGGCGCTGATCGACGGCGAGGACGAGGTGCTCGCCGTCGACTTCCTCACCCGTCTGCAGACCGGTTCGCCGCTGCCGGACATCGAACCCGACACCGCCGACGACTTCACCGCCTTCTTCCCCCGCGTGGTGGCGGCCGCCGTCGCCGCACAGGCCAAGAACCGCCGGGTGGTGACCGCGGTGCGCTCGCTGCTGCGGGCCCCCGGCGCCATCGAGAACCGGCATCTCGATCAGGGCCTGCGCGCCTGGGAGGAGTTGCGCGAGTCCAAGCTGGGCGGTCAGAAGAACGAGTCGCGGCTGCTGATCGCGCACGTGCTGCGCATGATCGGGCTGGTGCCGCCGAGTCAGAGCTGGCTCAAGGACATCTCCAACACCCAGCGTGCCGGTTTCGCCGCCTTCGAGGCCAAGGCCAATCCGGTGGACCGGTCCTATGTGCCCGCACTGGGCACCCAGTCGCACGGGCGCTACGACCTGACGCTGGTGTGGCACAACGTGACCCCGAGCAGGCTGCTGGAACTGATCCCGGAGTCGCGCCGGACCAGGCCGAACATCATCCTGTACTTCGGCGTGCTCGACGCCCAGCAGCGACGCGACCTGCGCGGGCTGTGCACGCCGGGCAAGGGGCGCGGCTTCTCGCCGCTGGTGATCGACGACGCGGTGATCGCCTGGCTGTCGACGCGGCCGGAGCCGGGCTGGCGCTACACCCAGCGGGTCACCTTGCCGTTCACCGCCTTCAACCCCTACACCCCGTTCGCCGGCGGCGAGGTGCCCGACGAGGTGTTCGTCGGGCGCGAGGACGAGCGCGCGCAGATCGAGTCGCCGACCGGGCCGATGTTCGTCTACGGCGGCCGCCAGCTGGGCAAGTCGGCGCTGCTGCGCCGGGTGGAGCGGATGTTCACCGATCCGCCCGAGGTCGACGAGAACAACCAGCGCAAGCGGCGCACCGGCCGGATCGCGGTGTACATCGATCTCAAGGCGGCGGCGATCGGCGAGATGCTGGAGCCGACCAAGCTGTGGGGTGAGCTGGCCGAGCGGCTGAAGTCGGCGGGCGTGACCGATATCGGGCGCGGTTCCAGCGAGGAGGTGGTCTCGCGCTACATCAGGGAGTGGCTGGCCGCCGACGAGTCCAACCGGCTGTTGCTGTTGCTCGACGAGGCCGACAACTTCCTGACCGCGGACTCCCGGTACGGCCGCAACACCGGCCGCAGCGCCGAGTTCCCCACCCTGCAGGGGCTGAAGAAGCTGATGGAGACCTCGAACCGGCGGCTCAAGCCGGTCTTCGCCGGTCTGCACCAGGTGCAGCGCTTCCAGGACCTGCCAAACACCCCGGTCGGCCACGGCGGCCAGGAGATCCTGATCGGGCCGCTGCGCAGCCAGGACGCCTACAACCTGGTGGTCGACCCGATGCGCGCGCTCGGCTACACCTTCCGATCCCCCGACGTGGTGTGGCGGCTGCTGCTCTACACCAACTACCAGGCCAGCCTGGTGCAGATCCTGTGCGACGCGCTGGTGCGGCGGATGCAGACCCAGCAGCTGCCGCCCTCGGGCGGGCGGATCGAGATCACCGCCCAGCACGTGGACGCGGTCTACGCCGAACGCGACGTGCGCGACCTGATCGTGCAGCGCTTCCGCTGGACCATCAACCTCGACGCCCGCTACCGGATCATCGCCCTGGTGGTCGCGCTCAACAGCATGGACGCCGAGCCCGGCGCCAGCTTCTCGGTGAGCGAGCTGCGCGAACAGTGCGAGACCTTCTGGGAGGTCGGTTTCGCGCGGGATGTGTTGCCGGAGGCGCGGTTCCGCAGCTATCTGGACGAGATGGTCGGCCTCGGCGTGCTGCACCGCAGGAACGAGAACACCGCGTGGGGCGAGTACAGCTACGGCCTGCGCAGCCCGCACATCCTCGGCCTGCTCGGCACAAGGGCCGCGCTGGACCGGGAACTGTCCGAGGCGCCGACGCTGCTGGAACTGCCGCACGAGTACAACCCGACGATGAACCGCCGGGTGCTCGGCGGGGCCACCAGGATCAGCTCGCGCCGCTCCTCGCTCACCGACTACGACCTGGCGGTCCTGCTGAAGCGCGACAAGGGTGTGCCGAAGGTGCGCGTGGTGACCGGCAGCGACGCGCTCGGCCGCGACCGCGTGGTGGAGGCGCTGACCGTCGCCGCCCGCGAACAGAACCTCGACATGCAGCAGCTCACGCCCGCGCAACTGCCCACCGACCCGGCCGAATTCGCCCGGCTGCCCAAGCATCTGCTGATCGACCTGGGCAACGGCTCCGGCCACGACCTGACCGCCGTCGCCGCCGCCCTCGGCGCGCGCGGCACGGGCACCACGGTGATCGTGGCCGGCCCGGGCTGCCTGCCGTTCGCCCCGCCCTCGCGCGAGGTGACGGTGGTGCCGCTGCGCCGGTGGTCGATGGAGGAGTTGCGGTTCTGGCACGAGACTCCGTTCAACTCCCCCGAGCTGCGCGAGCAACTGCACTACGTCACCTCGGGCTGGCCCGCGCTGGTGGAGGAGGCGATGGAGCACGTGAACAACGGCCGCCAGCCGAAGCGGGCGCTGGAACTGGTCGCCGCCTCGCTGCGCACTCCCGCCCGCGCCGAGGAACTGCTCGCCGCCTGCGGCGCCGACCGACGGGTGGTGACCGAGTGGGCGGCGGTGGCGAGCACATCGGGCACCTTCGAGCTGGCCGACCCGATCCCGGTCACCGACGCCGACCTGACCGAGATCCTCGGCGGCGACCCGCGACCGGCGCTCGGCATACTCGCTGCCCTGGACCTGGTGGCTCGCACCGAGGACGGCTGGGTGCTGGACCGGGTGACGCTGACCGCCGCGGGCACCGTGCTCGGGTGACCGTGGACGCGCGCATCTGGCAGCTGCCCGGCCCTCGTTCCTTCGTCGACGAGATCACCGTCGGCGACGGCAGGCACGTGGTGGCGACCCTGCCCCGGCGGCTGTCGGAGGATCAGCTGTTCGCCGACGACCTCGCCCACGCGGTCCTCGACCGCTTCCGCGCCTCGGGCCGGGAGGCGCGGCGGGTCAGCCCCGATCCCAGCCAGTCGGTGCTGGCCGCGGTCTCGGACCTGTGCTGGGAACCGGTGCCCACGGTGCCGGATCTGCTGGCCTGCGCCGACCTGGCGGACACGGTGCTGGTGCTGGCCGCCGTCGACCTGGGCGAGCAGGCGCGCGCCGAGCTGCCCCGGCTGCTCGAACGCGTGGAGTGCGAGTCGCGGGCGCTGCCGCCGGACGCCAGGCCGACCTTCGTGGTGATCGGCTCCCGTTTCGACCTGCCGTCCTTCCTCGGCGGCGCGCGCAGCGAGGTCGGCCTTGAGTCGGTGTGGTTCTGGGGCAGGCTGTCACGCTGGGACGTGGCCGCGCACATCGCCTCCGCGCAGCGCCGCGAGGACACCGGCCTGCTGGCCGAGGTGCGGTTGGAGACGATCGTCGAGGTGGCGGCCTGGGACATCGACACCGCCGACCACCTGGTCACGCACTGGTGCGGCGACCCGGACCGGCTGCCCGCGGTGTTGAAGGAGGCGCGGGGCGCGGCGGCCGAGTACGCGGACCTGCCGCCCGAGCGGATCGACGGCGTCCCGCCCGCCGCCGCGCTGGCGGCATGGGACGACCGCGCGGT
>NZ_JARWRU010000062.1 GCF_029867845.1 Nocardia farcinica
TGCGGGCGACCCGCCCGACGGGGCGGCCAGGGGGGGGCGGGTCGGCGGTGCGACCGGGCGGCGGGTGCGCGCGGCCCGCCGCGACCGGGCCGCCCGGGGTGAGCCGTTGATCCTGGACCGGCATTTCGCCCTCTACGGCCCGCCGCGTGGGCGGCACCGCCTTGTCGTGGATTTACACGGCCCGTGGGCGGCGGAGAGCCTCGCCGCCGGACAGAGCGCGGCGGCCGCGCGCGTCAAGTATGTGGTGGAACGGGTGCGGGCGCTGCGCGCGGACCGGTTCGTGGTGCTGTCCCAGCACATGCGTGAGCTGCTGGCCACCGATTACCGGGTGGATCCCGCGCGGGTCGAGGTGATCGCCCCCGGTGTCGATGTGGACCGGTTCACCCCGGCCCCGGTCGCCGGGACCGAGGAGCCGATCGTGCTGTGTGTGCGGCGGCTGGAGCACCGCATGGGCATCGATGTGCTGCTGCGGGCCTGGCGTGCGGTGGCGGCGGCGCATCCGAGGGCGCGGCTGGTGGTGGTCGGCACCGGCACCGCCGAGGCGGTGTTGCGCGCGCAGGCCGAACCCCTCGGTGCGGCGGTGCGTTTCACCGGCGGTGTCGGTGACGGTGAACTGGCCGCGCTCTACACCCGTGCCGCGGTGACGGTGGTGCCGTCGGTGGCGTTGGAAGGGTTCGGGTTGATCGCGTTGGAGTCGCTGGCCGCCGGGCGCGCCCCGGTCGTCACCGACTGCGGTGGGTTGCCGGATTCGGTGCGCGGACTCGATCCGAGCCTGATCGTGGCCCGCGGTGACGCCGACGCGCTGGCCGAGCGGCTGGTGGCGGCGTTGGATGGGAAGCGCCCGGACGCCGCGGCCTGCCGCGCGCACGCGGAAACGTTCTCCTGGGCGGTGGCCGCCGAACGGCATGCGGTGCTGTATCGGGAGCTGGCCCGGTGACGCGCGCGGTGTTCCTGTCCCACACCGCCGCTCCCTCCGGTGCGGAGCTGGCGACGCTGCGGCTGCTGGTCGCCCTGCGCGAGGCCGCTCGCGCGCACGAGACGGAAGAAGCCGCCGCGGCCTCGGCCGATGCGGTCGCGCGGGCGGCGCCGGCCGGGCCGGTTGTGCGGTCGGTGGCGGGGGAAAGCGTCGGGACGGTCGGGCCGGTGCGCGCGTCGATGCTGGTGACCGAGGACGGTCCGCTGGTCGAGTTGCTGCGCGCTCGTGGCGTTCCGGTCACCGTGTGCGGCAACGACTTCGACAGTCGCAGCCTCACCATCGCCGGGTCGGGGCCGTTGCGGTTGGCCGGTGGTGCGGTCGAGCTGATCCGGCTCGGTGCCCGGTTGGGGAAGTACGTGCGCGCCGAGGGCGCCGATGTGCTGGTGGCGCAGAGCACCAAAGCGCTGCTGATGGGGGCGGTGGCGGCGCGGCGGGCGCGGGTGCCGTTGGTGTGGCAGGTGCACGACCGGGTGGCGGGTGAGTACTTCGGTCCGGTCCTGGCGTTGCTGTTGCGGGTGCTCGGCTGGACGGTGGCGCGTGGGGTGCTCGCCAACAGTCGCGCCACCCTGGCGACTCTGTACACGCGTGGCCGTCGCGCCGCCGTGGCTTATCCGGGCGTTCCCGACACCGAGCCCGGTGCGCGCGGTCCGCAGCGGGCGCCCGCCGACACGCGGCTGGTGCTGGTGGGGCGGCTCACGCCGTGGAAGGGGCACGAGATCCTGCTGCGGGCGTTGCCGTTGCTGCCGGTGCCGCCGCGGCAGGTGTGGTTCGTCGGTGGCGTGTTCTTCGGGGAGGACGAGCATCGGCGTGCGTTGGAACGGTTGGCCGCGCAGGTGGCGGTGCCGGTCGAGTTCACCGGTCACGTCGACGATCCGGGCCCGTACCTGCGTGATGCCGATATCGCCGTGCACTGTTCGGTGACCGCTGAACCGTTCGGGCAGGTGGTGGTGGAGGCCATGCGCGCCGGGTGTGCGGTGGTGGCCGCAGGCGCGGGCGGGCCCACCGAGATCGTGCGGGACGGGGTCGACGGGTTGCTGGTGGCCCCGGGTGATCCGGTGGCGTTGGCGGCGGCGCTGGAGCGGCTCATCGCCGATCCGGCGTTGCGGACCAGGCTCGCCGAGGCCGGGGTGCGGCGCAGCCGGGACTTCTCCGTCGCGGAGACCGCGCGGGTGGTGGCCGGGTTGCTGCACGCCGTCGCCGGGAGCCGGGGTGCGCGGTGAGCCTGGCCGATCAGAAGACCGTCCCCATCCGCATCGTCCCCCGGCACTACCCGGTGTCGCTGGACGGGTTGCGCGCCCCCGACTACGACCTGCCGACCGAGGTCATTCCGGCCTTCGCCGACTGGCCCACCGAGAAGCTGCCGGTGCTGTCGGCGCGGGCGCTGCAGGCCGCGATCGAGGAGGCCGAGGGCGCGCCGAAGTCGCGGGCGCGGGAACTGGCGGCGCTGGTGCGCGACATCGCCTACGTCAGCTTCGGCAAGTACGGCCAGTACCTGGTGACGGTGGCGACGCTGCCGTTGATCGCGCGGGTGCTCGGCACCGCCGGGATGGGTTTGCTGGCGATCGGGATGTCCGCCTACTTCCTTGGGTCGCTGCTGATCGACCTGGGCATCACTTCCTATATGGCCGCGCGGGTGCAGGAGTCGGGGATGCTCGAGTCCGAGAGGCATCCCGGCGGGGCCGGTGCGGACGGCGCGCGGGTGGATGTGGGGGTGGTCAACCGTATCCGCGGCACCTATCTGGTGATCCGGGCCGTGATCCTGGGCGTGGTCGGGCTGGTGTCGGCGGTGGCTGTGGTGGTGGGGGCGCCCGAGCAGGTCACGATGATCGCGCTCGGGTTGTTCGTGGGCGGGTTCTGGTCGATGTCGGAGGACTGGGTGCTCATCGGGCAGGGCCGTTTCGGCGCGTCCACCCTGTATCAGTCCGTCGCGCGGGTCGGCTATCTCGGGTTGCTGCTGGTGCTGTTGCCCCGGTTCCCTTCCGCGGTGATGGCGTTGCTGTGCCTGCTCGGGTCGGCGGTGATCAGTGTGGCGTTGACCTGGTGGGACACCTGGCGTGCGTTCGGGTGGCCGAGCGCGCCGCGTGGGGTGGGAACGCTGGTTCGGCAGGCGGCGCCGGTGATCAGCGGCAGGTTGTTGACCACCAGCTACGGGCAGGGTGCGGCGACGGTGTACGGCACCGTTCTGGACGCGGTGTCGCTGGGGTTGTTCTCCGCGTCGGACCGGTTGGTGCGGGCGGTGCAGTCGCTGCTGGACCCGATCGGGTTCGCGTTGCTGCCCCGGTTGGCCAAACGTGGCAAGGAGGCCAGGTTCTGGCCGGACGCGGTGCGGTCGCTGACGGTGTGCGTGGGGGTGGCGTGTGTGGCGTCGGTGGCGCTGTGGCTGGCGGCGCCGCTGGTGATTCCGGTGGTGTTCGGCGCCGATTTCGACGGCGCGGTCGACGTGCTGCGGTTGGAGGCGTTGATCCTGCCCGCGACCACGGTGACCTCGTTCGTGACCACGGCGGTGCTTCCGGTGCGTCAGGACACCAGCGGTGTGCTGATCGGCGCGATCGTCGGCACCTGTGTGGCGGGGGTCGCGCTGCTGATGGCGGTGCGCACCCATTCGATGTGGACACTGGCCGGCGGCATCGTGGCCGCCGAAGGCGCGGTGGCCGTCTGGTATCTCGCGCGCATGCGCGGACTGTTCGTGCGTGAACGAAGAAGGACCCGATGAAGATCCTGTTCCTCGGCGACGACTGGCTCGGCAGCAATGCCCGCTCGCTGGCCGAAGGTTTCCGAGCTCTCGGCCACGAGGTCATCGTGATCGACTCCACCGCGGCGACGTTGCCGCCGCGGCTGTCGCCGTCGTGGATGTATGCGAAAACCCATGAGCGGCGCGCCTGGTGGACCGTCGATCGTATCCACACCCGGCTCGAGCGGGCCGCCGCCGAGTTGCGCCCGGACATGGTGTTCGGGTTCAAGTCGGTGCACCTGGATCAGCGGCGGCTGCTGGACATCCCGGCGGCGCTGCACGTGCACTACAGTCCCGACGATGTCGCCAACCCGGTCAACACGACCGCGGACTATCTGGCGCACGAATCGGAGTGGGATCTGGTGGTCACCACCAAACGACACAACGTGCCCGAGTTGCTGGCACGGGGAGCGAAGGAGGCGTTGTTCGTGCGCAGCGCCTACGACCCGGCCTGGCATCATCCGGCCGCGCGCCGCACCACCCGGCAGTTCCTGGTCGGGTTCATCGGCGCGTGCAGGCCCGATCGCCGTGACGGCATGGTGTCGCTGGCGCGCACCTATGGTGCGCAACTGCTGGTCGCCGGCCCGGGGTGGCGGCGGGTGCGCAGGTTGCGCACCACCCGGGCCGCGGTGACCGGCCCGGTGTACGGGGAGGATTTCGCCATGACGGTGGCGACGGTGACCGCCAATCTGGTGCTGTTGAACTCCGACAACCGCGACACCCACACCTGCCGCACCTTCGAGGTGCCCGCCAGCGGCGGGTTGTTCGTCGGGGAACGCACCGACGAGCACGCCGAGCTGCTCGCCGACGGCGCCGAGGCGTTCCTGTTCTCCAGCCGCGACGAACTCGACGAGATCCTCGAACGGTGCGCGCAGTTCCCCGACCAGGTCGCCAAGGTCGCCGAGGCCGGGTATCGGCGCGTCGTCGAAGGCGGCCACACCTACACCGATCGTGCGAGGGAGATCCTGCGTGCCCTCGAGTGATCCTTCCACCTGGGGGGATGTGTGGGCCTGCGGTCCGCTGCTGGTGATCGTCGCCGCCCTGGCGGCCATGGTCGCCGCGGGTGTGCTGGTCTCCGGTGTGCTGCGGGTGTTGTTGATCGCGCAGGCGGTGTACTGGTCGATGTCGTATGTGGCGCGGCCGGTGTTGTTGCTGACGGTGCGGCCGGCGCCGCGTTTCGGTGACAACATCGCCGACCCTCGGCTGGCGGAGATCGGCTACGACGTCGGCATCGCCGGTGCGCTGGAACCGGTGGCGTTCGGGTTGTCGGTGTACGCGGCGGTGATGCTGGCCTATGCGTTGTGGGCGCGGCCGAGGGAACGCCGCCGTCGCGCCGCCCTCGCCGGTGACCCGGACTTCATCGCCACCCTGTGGGCGCTGTACGCGTTGGGCACGCTGGCCCGGCTGGCCAGTGTGGCGGGCGGCACCGCCGGGCAGGCCGGTGAGGTCGAGGCGGCGTCGCCGCTGTTGAGTCTGCTGGCCATGCCGGCCACCCTGGGCGCGGTCGGGTTGCTGGTGTTAGCGCGTCCGGCCACCACCCGCGCCAAAAATGCGACGCTGGGGTTTTTGGTGGTGGGGGAGCTGTGGTGGCCCACCGCGTTGACCTCCAAGAATCCGAACAAGGGGGGGGCGCCG
>NZ_JARWRU010000063.1 GCF_029867845.1 Nocardia farcinica
CCGCCGGGCGGGCGCTGGGGGGGGGGGGCGCCCACCGCTCGGCCTTCGCCGCGCTGCTCGGCCGCTGGCATCGCACCGGCGTGCCCGGCGCGATCGCCCTCTACGTCGACACCGACGCCAAGAACTCCGAACGCTACCTGATCCAGCTGTACCAGTCCGGCCTCGGCCTGCCGGACGAGTCCTACTACCGCCAGGACGAATACGAGCAGATCCGCTCCGCCTACATCGCCCACATCGGCCGCATGTTCGCCCTTGCCGCCGCCGACGAGCGGGTGGCCGAACTGCTGCCCGCCGATCTCGACACCGTCGCGCGGCGGATCTACGAACTCGAACGCCGGCTCGCCGAGGGCCATTGGGACGTGGTGCGCCGCCGCGACGCCGAACTCGGCTACAACCTCACCACTTTCGAATCCCTGTGCGCCGAGCACCCCGAATTCGACTGGGCGGCGTGGACATCCGCGCTGGCCGAGGGCGTCGACCGATCCGGCGCCGAGCTGTTCGCCGAAGTGGTTGTGCGCCAGCCCGATTACCTCGGCACCTTCGCCCGGCTGTGGGCCGGGACCGACCTCGCCGATTGGCAGGCCTGGGCGGCCTGGCGGCTGTTGCGCGCCCGCGCCCCCTATCTCACCGACGAACTGGTGGCCGAGAACTTCGACTTCTACGGGCGCACCCTGACCGGAGCCACCGAGATCCGCGAGCGCTGGAAGCGCGGTGTCTCGCTGGTGCAGGAACTGCTCGGCGAGGCGGTCGGCAAGCTGTACGTGGCCGAGCACTTCCCGCCCGAGGCCAAGACCAGGATGCAGGAGCTGGTGGCCAATCTCGTCGAGGCCTACCGGCGCAACATCACCGAGCTCGACTGGATGAGCCCGCAGACCAGGCAGGCCGCGCTGGCCAAGCTGGAGAAGTTCACCCCCAAGATCGGCTACCCCGACCGCTGGCGCGACTACTCCGAGGTGCGCGTCGACCCGGCGGACCTGCTCGGCAACTACCGCAACGGTCACGCCGCCGAGCACGACCGCGAGCTGCGCAAGCTGGGCGGGCCGGTGGACCGGGGCGAGTGGTTCATGACCCCGCAGACGGTGAACGCCTACTACAACCCCGGCATGAACGAGATAGTCTTCCCCGCCGCGATTCTGCAACCGCCGTTCTTCGACATGAACGCCGACGACGCCGCCAACTACGGCGGCATCGGCGCGGTGATCGGCCACGAGATCGGCCACGGCTTCGACGACCAGGGCGCCAAGTACGACGGCGACGGCAACATGATCGACTGGTGGACCGACGCCGACCGCGCCGAGTTCGCCGCGCGCACCAGGGCGCTGATCGAGCAGTACGACGTGCTGTCCCCCAAGGAACTCGGCGACGAGCACACCGTCAACGGCGAGTTCACCATCGGTGAGAACATCGGCGACCTGGGCGGGCTGTCGATCGCGCTACAGGCCTACAAGATCTCCCTCGGCGACCGTGAGGCCCCGGTGATCGACGGCCTGACCGGCCTGCAGCGGGTGTTCTTCGGCTGGGCGCAGGTGTGGCGCACCAAGGTGCGCGAGGAGGAGGCCGTCCGCAGGCTGGCCGTCGATCCGCACTCGCCGCCGGAGTTCCGCTGCAACGCGGTGGTGCGCAATATCGACGGCTTCCACGAGGCCTTCGGGGTGCGGCCGGGCGACGCGCTCTACCTCGATCCGGCCGAGCGGGTCCGCATCTGGTGACACGTCGTCGACCGGCGCCCCGGACGATCGGTCCCTGAACAGGCGAGGGGGCGGGGGGCCCCGCCGCCGGCGGCGCGCCGCAGCGCGCGGGGGGGGGGCCGGCCCCGACGGCGGGGACCCCGCGACCGCCACACGCCGCGCCGCCCCCGCCGGGGGGGGGGGGGGCC
>NZ_JARWRU010000064.1 GCF_029867845.1 Nocardia farcinica
GCATGACACAGATGATCGAGATGAAGGGCGCGGACTACGTCGCCGCGTGGCCGCACGGCATCGCCCGCAAGTTCGGCCTCAGCGTCGAATACGTCGCGACGGCCATCAACACCATGTTCGCCACCGCCAGCAGCACCACCACGCGCGGCTGCGACCCGGCGACGATGTCGTTGACCACCCGGCCGGCCAGGACCGGTGTCGCCACGGCAAGGAGCGCCGAGACCACGCTGAACAGCAGGAACACCCCGATCCTGCGGCGGTGCGGGGCCGCGAAGCGCAGAATCCGGCGGGCCGTCTCCGCCCGCAGCGGTCTGCGTTCCTCAGGTGCGTGGGCCTGCCGGTACATCTGATTCCAGGCCACCGATTCGATGCTCACGTCCACTCCCTTTCGACCCCCGTCATTCCACCCCAGGCCTCCGACAGTAGAACCTCAACCATTGTTCAGTTCAAGTTGTTTTCCGCCGCGCCGTGCGTGAACGGCGCGGGGCGGACGCACCGGCCGGGTCACTAGGCTGGCCGAGTGGGCGAGCAGGCGATCGGCGGGACGGAGCGGGACGAGGCACGGCTGTTCGCCGCGCTGCGCGCCCGGCTCGACGGCGAGGTCGACCACTCGCCGCGCCGCCGCGCGGAGTACTCCTCCGACGCCTCCAACTACCGGGTCCCGCCCGCGGCCGTGGTCTTCCCGCGCGCCGACGAGGACGTCGCAGCCGCCCTGGCCTTCGCCCGCGAGCACGGCCTGCCGGTGACCGCGCGCGGGGCGGGCACCTCGGTGGCAGGCAATGCCGTCGGCGCCGGCCTGGTGCTCGACTTCAGCAGGCACATGAACCGGGTGCTGGACTTCGACCCGGAGCGCGGCACGGCCAGGGTGCAGCCCGGCGTCGTGCTCTCCACCCTGCAACGACTCGCGAAGCCGCACGGCCTGCGGTTCGGCCCCGATCCCTCCACCCAGGACCGCTGCACCCTCGGCGGCATGATCGGCAACAACGCCTGCGGTCCGCGCGCGGTCTCCTGGGGCCGGACCAGCGACAACGTCACGGCGCTGCGGGTGCTGGACGGCCGAGGCGCCGAACGCGCCCTGGCCACCGACCCCGCGGTGGTGCCCGGCCTGCCCGAGTTCACCCGCTCGCACCTGGCGCTGCTGCGCACCGAACTGGGCCGATTCGACCGCCAGGCCTCCGGCTACGGGCTAGAGCACCTGCTGCCCGAACGCGGCGGCGATGTCGCCAAGGCCTTCGTCGGCACCGAGGGCACCTGCGGGTTGCTGCTCGACGCGGGCATCCGGCTGGTCCGGCTGCCCGGCGCCACCGTGCTGACCGTGCTCGGCTATCCCGACATCGCCACCGCCGCCGACGACGTGGCCGCGGTCATGTCCTGCGACCCGATCGCGGTGGAGGGCATCGACTCCCGGCTGGTCGACGTGGTGCGCGCGCACCGGGGCACGGTCCCCGCCCTGCCGCGCGGCGGGGGCTGGCTGTTCGTGGAGACCGCGGGCGCGACGGCGGACGAGGCGATCGCCGTCGCCGGGCGGCTGTGCGGGGCGGCGCACGCGCTGGAGGCCAGGATCGTCACCGACGCCGCCGTCGCAGCCACCCTCTGGCGCATCAGGGCCGACGGCGCGGGCCTGGCCGGGCGCACCCCGCAGGGTCACCCGGCCTGGCCGGGCTGGGAGGACGCCGCCGTGCCGCCCGAGCGCCTCGGCGCCTATCTGCGCGAATTCGCCGACCTCACCGCCGAGCACGGCGTCGACGGCCTGCTCTACGGCCACATCGGCGACGGCTGCATCCACGTGCGCCTCGACCTGCCGCTGGCCGACGCGCCGGAACGTTTCCGCGCCTTCCTCTTCGACGCCGCCGAACTCGTGGTCCGGCACGGCGGCTCGCTGTCCGGCGAACACGGCGACGGCCGGGCCCGCTCCGAACTGCTCGGCGTCATGTATCCGCGGCCGGTGCTGGCCGCCTTCGCCGGTTTCAAGGCGCTGTTCGACCCCGACGGCACGCTCAACCCCGGCGTCCTGGTCGAACCGAGCCCGGTGGACGCCGACCTGCGGGTGGCCGGTGTGCCGCCGATGCCCCCGGCGGGCGGTCTCGCCTTCGCCGCGGACGGCGACCTGGCCACCGCCGAGCACCGCTGCGTCGGCGTCGGCCGCTGCCGTGCCGACAACCGGGCCGCGGGCGGCTTCATGTGCCCGTCCTACCTGGCCACCGGCGACGAGAAGGACAACACCAGGGGCCGGGCCAGGGTGTTGCAGGAGGTCGTGTGCGGCGCGTTGCCGATCACCTCGCCCGCCGTCGCCGAATCGCTGGAGCTGTGCCTGTCGTGCAAGGCCTGCCGCACCGACTGCCCCGCCGGGGTCGACATGGCCGCCTACAAGACCGAGATCCTGCACCGCCGCTACCGCCGCCGCCTCCGCCCGGTGGACCACTACACCCTCGGCATGCTGCCGCGCTGGCTCGGTCTCGCCACCAGGATGCCGCGCGTGATCAACACGCTGGCCGGACGGAAACTGTTGCGCCGCTTGGGCCTGCGCGCGGCGGGGGTGGACCCGCGCCGTCCGGTGCCGCGTCTGGCCGACCGCTCCTTCCGGCGGTCGCTGCGTGCGCCGGGATTCGGCGGCGCGACGGTCACCGTCTCCGCCACGGCTTCCACAGGCCGGGCCGTGACGGTCACCCCCTCGGCGGGTGCGGCCTCGGCGGGTGCGAACCCGGCTGAGGGGAACGAGCGGCCGACGGTCGTGCTCTGGCTCGACACCTTCACCGACGCCTTCGCCCCTGAGATCGCCGAGGCGGCGATCCGGTTGCTCGAGTCCACCGGTCACACCGTCGTCATCCCGCGCGCGCGGGTGTGCTGCGGCCTGACCTGGATCAGCACCGGCCAGCTCGACGGCGCGCGCGCCCGGCTGCGCGCCACCCTGGACGCGCTGGACGAGCATGTCCGCGCCGGCGGGGTCGTCGTCGGCCTCGAACCCTCCTGCACCGCCGCGCTGCGCTCCGACCTGCCCGAACTGCTCCCCGACGATCCGAGGGCCGAGCCGACCGCGAAAGCGGTGCGCACCCTCGCCGAATTCCTGGCGGGCCTGCCGGGCAGGCGTCCGCCGGACCGCTCCGGGCAGACCGTGGTGGTCCAGCCGCACTGCCACCAGCACGCCGTGCTCGGTTTCGACATCGATCGCCGGATGATTGCCGAGACCGGCGCGCGGATCGTCGAGATCAGCGGTTGCTGCGGTCTGGCCGGCGATTTCGGGATGCGAGCCGGCCACTACGGGATCTCCGCGAAGATCGCGGCCGCCGGTCTGATTCCCGCGCTGGAGCAGGCGGGAGAGGCCGCCGTCTTCCTCGCCGACGGCTTCTCCTGCCGTACTCAGGCCGCCCAGCTCATCGGCCGTGACGGCGTCCACCTGGCACAGTTCCTGCTCGACCGGCGAGCAGGCGGTGGTCAGAGTCCGAACGGGAGCGTGCCCGGCGGGATCTGATAGCCGGAGCTGCCGGCGAACAGCGTGCCCCACGCGCCGAGCAGCCAGTTGAGTGCGTTGGTGATCATCGGATACCTCCGTCGTGCCAGCTGTTTGCCGATCGCCGGGGAAATCGACAAATCGCCCTCGGTTGTTACCGAGGGCGCGACGTGAGGCCGGTTACCCGCCGCGCCGGGCGGGGCGAGCGAGCCGGGCGCGAGCGGGGGAGCACAATGGACCGGTGCGCGCACCGACCACCCCCGTGATCGAGGGCGGGCGATCCAGGACGGTCGTCTCGCCCCGTCCGGTCGACCTCGCGCACACCCTCGCCCCCTTGCGCCGCGGCCAGGGCGACCCGTGCACCCACCGCGACGACGCGGGCGGACACTGGCAGGCCGTCCGCACCCCGGCGGGTCCGGTCACCTACCGGCTCGTCCAGCACGGCCGGGACACCGTGCACGCGCGCGCCTGGGGTCCGGGCGCGCAGCTGTTCCTCGACGAGCTGGAGATCATGCTCTGCCTCGACGAGAATCTCGACGACTTCACCCCGGAACATCCGCTGGTGCGCGACGCCCACCGTCGCCACCCCGGTCTGCGCATGCTGCGCACCCGGCGTGTGTTCGAGGCGCTCGTGCCCTCGGTGCTGGAACAGAAGGTGCACACCGTCTCGGCGCTGGCGTCGTGGCGAAAGCTGGTGCGGCGGTACGGCGAACCGGCGCCCGGCCCGTCGCCCGCCGGACTGCTGCTGCCGCCCGCCCCCGAGACCTGGCGGCGCATCCCGTCCTGGGAGTACCACCGCGCCGGGGTGGGGCCGCAGCGTGCCAGCACCATCGTGCGCGCCGCCGCTGTGGCCGACTCGCTGGAGCGCGCCGCCGCCCGCGAACCCGCCGAGGCCGCGCGGATGCTGTGCTCGGTGCCCGGTATAGGGGTCTGGACCGCCGCGGAGATCGCTCAGCGCGCCTTCGGCGACGCCGCCGCGCTATCGGTCGGCGACTACCATCTCGCGGCGGTCGTCGGCTGGACCCTGCTCGGCCGCCCGCTCGACGACGACGGCATGGTCGAGTACCTGGAACCCCTTCGCCCGCACCGCTATCGGGCCGTGCGGTTGCTGGAGATCAGCGGCGCGGCCCGCAGGCCGAAGTTCGGCCCGCGCACCCCGCTCACCGACCACACCTGGCACTGATCAGCGCCCCGGCGCCGACCACCCACCCGGCGCCGACCGACCGATGGGCAGCGCCGCCGGGGCGGGAGACGGTCGAGACCTCAGATTCGCAGGGCGCGTTCGTCGAGCACGCACTTGCCCGCTTCGACCAGTGTCGCCCTGGCGCGGCGGCGCACCAGGCACCGGTCCACGGTGCAGTCCAGGTGCAGTTGCATCGCCGAATGTGCCTGCGTGGTCGTCATGATTCCCGGATCGCGACCGCAACTGAGCAGCCCGGACGACCACATCATCTGGTTCGCCATCTGCATCACGCCACCGCCACGATTCGGTCCGTCGACGACGACGCTATGACATATTCAGCCATGACTCCTCGTTCCCGCGTGCGACTGGTTCGATGCGCCCGGAGAGTGCCGCGCCTGCAAGGACAATCGCACGTACATTCCGAGCACACTTCCAGCACACCACTTGTGGGGCGTGTCGCCGGGCGGCTCGCCAGAGATCGGTGAGATTTCCCGCGAATTCCCAGCACGTCATCCGTACCGGGGTGCAGGATTATCCATAACGGATGAACACGCCCGAGCGTGAACACCTGAGCTGGCACGAGCACCCGAGCGGCATCGCACGGACACCGAGCTCGCAGGTCCGCCGCGATGCGCCCTCCGGTCCGCCGGAGCTGGAGAAACGGAGCTGGACGGTGACACCGAGTTCGACACGAGCACTGCTGGATTCAGCCCCCTCGACAGATGCGTCCTCGACGCTTGCGCGCCGGCAACTCGGCCGCTATCTACGGGACTGGCGCAACCAGGCGGGCCTGACCATCGCCGACGCGGCCCGGCTGATGGAGTGGGGCGCGACCACCCTGCAACGGGTGGAGAAGGGGCAGGCCGACCGTCTGCGCTCCGTCGACATCCAGGAGTTGTGCCGCATCTACGGCATCCCCGAGGAGATCAGCCGCGCGCTGGCCGGCCTGGCCAAGCAGCGGCCGGGCACCAGCTGGTGGCACGCCTTCGGCGAGCTGATCCCGGCGAGCTTCGACGTCTACGCCGGTGTCGAGGCCACCGCGCGGGAGCTGTTCATCTACCAGCCCGAGCTGGTGCCCGCCCTGGTGCAGATCCCGGACTACGCGCGGGCGCTGCTGCGCCATCTCGGCCCCGAGGTGGCCGAGGACGACATCGAGCGCAGGGCGCACGCCAGGATGGCCAGGCAGGCGGCGCTGACCCGCCGATCCGCGCCGGTGGTCGCCGAGGTGGTGGTGCACGAGGCCGCGCTGCGCCGGGTGGTCGGCGGCCCCAAGGTCATGGCCGCCCAGCTGCGGCATCTGGCCGACCTGGGCACGCGCTCGAATGTCGGTCTGCGGGTGCTGCCGTTCTCGGCCGGTGTGCCGCTGGGCGAGCCGACCGGCCCGTTCACGGTGCTGTGCTTCGGCGGCGACGCGCGGGCCAGACGCGCCGACCCCCCGGTCGTGCACGTCTCCGGTTACACCGGTGATCTGTACCTGGAACGGTCGGTCGACGTGCACCGCTATCTGGCCGCGCACGAGTGCCTGCGCCGCAGCGCGCTGGACGCGCAGACCAGCAGGCGGCTGCTGCGCGAGGTGGCCAAGGATTACGCGGCGGCGGTCTGACCGCCCGCGAGCACGCGGTCCCGAGGGCGCGACACGCGGGCGGGAAGATCACGAATCGACGCAGGTTCGGCAACGGAACGGTGTTTATCCGGTCTGTGTGCTGGGTAACACGAACATATGGACCGTGGGATCAAGAATTATCAGACACGGTACCGTAAATTGCGGCCCGGCGACTGGGTGGAATGGCTCATTGTCGCGTTGCTCTTCGCGGTGTCGACAGTGGGCGTATTCGTGTTGACCGGCGCGTTCGTGCCCGCGCTGTTCGTCGGCGTGCTGGTGTGGATCGTGGCCATCGGAGTCGTGGGCCCCCGCAAAGCCAGGGCCCGGCGGGGCCGCCGGCGCGCCCGCGCGGGGGCGGCGGGCGCGGGGGGGCCGGGACGCTAGGTGTGG
>NZ_JARWRU010000065.1 GCF_029867845.1 Nocardia farcinica
CGCCGCCGCTGGCATCGTCGTGCGGGCCCGCGACATCTTCGAACGCAAGACCGTCCGCGCCCTGGCCCGGGTCGCCGGGTCGGCGAACCCGACGGAACTGGCGGAACTGCCCGGCGGCGGCGTGGGCGACATCCCCGCCACCCCCATCCTGCGGTGGTTCGCCGAACACATCGGCCGCGCCGACCGCTTCGCCCAGTCCGTGCTGGTCCGCCTGCCGGGCGATGCCCGCCCCGCCGATGTGACCGCCACCGTGCAGGCTCTGCTCGACCGGCACGACGCCCTGCGCGCCCGCTGGCACGACGACCACCTGCTGGTGCCACCCGCGGGCGGGATCGACGCGGCCGAGGTGATCGAGGTGCGCACCTTCGGAGCGGGGGAGGAACCGGGCACCGACGGCTTCACCGCCCTCGTGGAATCGGCCCTGCGCCAGGCGTCCGACCGGCTCGACCCCGCCGAGGGCCGCATGGTCGACGTGGTGTGCCTGCTGCCCGAGCCCGGCGTGTCCGCCCAGGGCCGGGCCCTGATCGTCATCCACCACCTGGTCGTCGACGGGGTGTCGTGGCGCATCCTGCTGCCCGACCTCGCCACCGCCTGGCAGCGGATCACCGCCGGACAGCCCGCCGACCTGCGCGCGCCGGGCACCTCCCTGCGCCGCTGGGCGCACGCCCTCGCCGACGCCGCGCCTGCCCGCGAACCCGAAGCGCCGCTGTGGCAGCGGATGAGCGCATCCGACGAGCCGCTGCTCGGCCGCGCCCCGCTGGACCCGGCGCTCGACACCCTCGCCACCGCCGGTGCGATCTCGGTGACGATCCCACCGGAGGTGACGACCGCGCTGCTGCACGCGGTGCCCGAATCCGTCCGTGGCACAACGGACGACGCCCTGCTCGCCGGTCTCGCGCTGGCCGTCCTCGACCGGCGTCGCCGGCGGGGCGGGGAGCACCGCGGCGTCGGCATCCTGCTGGAGGGCCACGGCCGGGAGGAGCAACTGGCCGCGGGCGCGGATCTGTCCCGCACGGTCGGCTGGTTCACCAGCACCTACCCGGTCGCCCTCGACCTCACCGACATCGACCCGGCCGACCCGCCCGCCGCGGTCAAGGCCGTCAAGGACCAGCTGCGCGCCATCCCGGACAAGGGCATCGGCTACGGCCTGCTGCGCCACCTGCACGCCCCCACCCGCGACCGGCTCGCCGCCGCGCCCGCCCCGCAGATCGCGTTCAACAACCTCGGCCGCGCGGGCGTCGACCTCTCGGCCCTGCCCGACCTGGCCTGGGCCCCGACCGGCGAGGACTACGACCACTACGGCGCCTTCGACCCGGACATGCCCCTCACGGCGGCGCTGACCGTCGACGCCCACATCGCCGACACCGCGTCCGGCCCCACCCTCGTCGCCCGATTCGGCTACGCCACAAGGCTGATCGACAGCGAAGAGGAGGCCGACCTCGACGACGCCTGGCAGCACGCCCTGCGCGCCATCGCCGCCCGCGCCGACCACGCCTGGCGTCTGTCCCGCGCCGACGTCCC
>NZ_JARWRU010000066.1 GCF_029867845.1 Nocardia farcinica
CTCGACTGGCCGTTTGCGGTATCGCTCGGGTGTGAGTGCCATGCCCGCGCACGGTAGGGGGGGCGGGGGGCGAGCCGCCCCCCCCCCGAGTGGGCAGCCCCTCGCCCCCCGGTGACGCCGCCCCCCGGCGCGGGCCCCCGCCGGCCCCCCGCCCCCGCCCCCCCCTCCGCGGCCCCCCCCCGGGCGGCATACGGGGGTCCCCGCGACCGGCCTGGTGGGGGCGACGCCGCGCGCCCGCACGATGTCGACGGCGGCGAAGGCCGACACCACGCCGAGCGGGCCGTCGTAGGCGCCGCCGTCGGGCACCGAGTCCAGGTGCGAGCCGGTGACGAAGGCGTCCCTCGGCTCGCCCTGCCAGCCCTCGGGCAGCCACCACGCCCACAGGTTGCCGTTGCGGTCCTCCTCGACGTCCATGCCGCGCTCGCGCGCGCACCCGGTGAACCACTCCCGCAGCGTCATGTCGGCGTCGTTCCAGGCGAAACGGCGGTAGCCGCCGGTGGCGGCCTCCCGGCCGACGTCGAGGATCGACTCCCACATCGTGTCGAAGGTCATCGGTGCACTGCTCCTGTTCGCGCGGCGTCGCGCTCGTCGTGACGGTGAGAACGGCTGTCCCGGAACGGGACTCAGAACTGTCCGGGAATCCAGGTGGTACCGGCCAGCGGCACCCGCGCCATGGCGGCGGCCTCGACGGTCAGCGCGACCAGGTCCTCCGGCTCCAGATTGCGCAGATGCGACTTGCCGCACGCCCTGGCGAGGGTCTGTGCCTCCATGGTCAGCACCCGCAGGTAGTTGGCCAGCCTGCGGCCGGCGGCCACCGGGTCGAGATTGCGGGCCAGCTCCGGGTCCTGGGTGGTGATGCCCGCCGGGTCGCGGCCGTCCTGGAAGTCGTCGTAGAAACCGGGCGCCGAACCGAGCGCGGCGTACTGCTCGGCGAAGCGCGGGCTGTTGTCGCCGAGGGCGATCAGCGCGGCGGTGCCGATGGCCACCGCGTCCGCGCCGAGCGCCATGGCCTTGGCCACATCGGCGCCGCTGCGGATGCCGCCGGAGACGATCAGCTGCACCTTGCGGTGCATGCCCATCTCCTGCAGCGCCTGCACGGCCTGCGGGATGGCGGCCAGGGTGGGAATGCCGACGTGCTCGATGAACACGTCCTGGGTGGCGGCGGTGCCGCCCTGCATGCCGTCGACCACCACCACGTCCGCGCCTGCCTTCACCGCCAGCTTGACGTCGTAATAGGTGCGGGTCGCCCCGACCTTGACGTAGACGGGCTTCTCCCAGTCGGTGATCTCGCGCAGCTCGGTGATCTTGATCGCCAGGTCGTCGGGGCCGGTCCAGTCCGGGTGGCGGCAGGCCGAGCGCTGGTCGACGCCCTGCGGCAGGGTGCGCATCTTCGCGACCCGCTCGGTGATCTTCTGGCCGAGCAGCATGCCGCCGCCGCCCGGCTTGGCGCCTTGGCCGAGCACCACCTCGATGGCGTCAGCCTTGCGCAGGTCGTCGGGGTTCATGCCGTAGCGCGAGGGCAGGTACTGGTAGACCAGGTGCTTGGACTGGCCGCGCTCCTCCGGGGTCATGCCGCCGTCGCCGGTGGTGGTCGAGGTGCCGACCTCGCTGGCGCCGCGGCCGAGCGCCTCCTTGGCCTGGCCGGACAGCGCGCCGAAGCTCATGCCCGCGATGGTGATCGGGATGTCCAGGTGCAGCGGGAACTTCGCGTGCCGGTCGCCGAGGACCACATCGGTGTCACAACGCTCCCGGTAACCCTCCAGCGGGTAGCGCGACATCGAGGCGCCGAGGAACAGCAGGTCGTCGAAGTGCGGCAGCGGCCGCTTGGCGCCCCAGCCGCGGATGTCGTAGATGCCGGTCTCGGCGGCGCGCTGGATCTCGGCGATCACCGAACGTGGGAAGGTGGCCGACTCGCGGAGCGTGGGATCGTGAGCTGTGGTCATCGGAGGAGTCCTGTCGTTGGTCGGGGGCGGACCGGGCGGGTGG
Source organism: Nocardia farcinica (assembly GCF_029867845.1). Taxonomy (GTDB): domain Bacteria; phylum Actinomycetota; class Actinomycetes; order Mycobacteriales; family Mycobacteriaceae; genus Nocardia; species Nocardia farcinica_A. The sequence goes on from NZ_JARWRU010000066.1 coordinate 1,987, forward strand.
TCGCGGGGTCAGTAGGCGCTGACGTTGTCGACGTGGAAGTTGTAGAGCGAGCGGGCCGAGCCGTAGCGGGTGAAATCGGCCGGATCGGCGTCCATTCCGGCCGCCGCCAGCAACTCGGCCAGCTCGGCCAGATGCTCCTCGCGCATCGGCTTGGCGATGCAGTCCGCGCCGAGGGAGGCCACCGTGCCGCGCACGTAGATGCGCGCCTCGTAGAGCGAATCGCCCAGTGCCTCACCGGCGTCGCCGAGCACGACCAGCCTGCCCGCCTGTCCCATGAAAGCGCTCATGTGGCCGATGTCGCCGCCCACCACGATGTCGACGCCCTTCATCGAGATGCCGCAGCGTGCCGCCGCATTGCCCTCGATGACGAGCAGTCCGCCGTGCGCGGTGGCGCCCGCGGACTGCGAGGCGTCGCCGGTGACCCGCACGGTGCCCGACATCATGTTCTCGGCCACGCCCACCCCGGCGTTGCCGCGCACGGTGACCGAGGCGTTCTGGTTCATGCCCGCGCAGTAGTAGCCGACATGGCCCTCGATGGTGACGTCGATGTCCTCGGTGAGACCACAGGCCAGCGCGTGCGCGCCGCGCGGTTCGGTGAGCACCACCCGCCGGGGCGCGTCCGCGCTGTGCAGCAGGGTGTTCACCTCGCGCACCGAGGTCTGCGTCAGATCCAGACGGGTGGTTTCCACGGTGGTCACTGCCGGTGCCATAGGTAGACCTCTTCCGGTTCGGGTTCGAAGATGTGGGCGTCGGCGACGCCGGGCAGATCGGCCAGCGCGCGATACTCCGAGGCCATGGCCACCCAGCGGTCGGTCTCGGCGACGACGGCGGGCTTGCAGGCGATGGGATCGCGCAGCACGGCGAAGGATTCGGAGTTGGCGACGAGCAGGGTGTAGAAGCCGTCGAAGCGCTCCATGAGCAGCCGCAGCGCCTTCTCCAGGTCGATGCCCTGGGCCAGCAGGGCGGCGATGAACCGCGCACCGACCTCGGTGTCGTTGTCGGAGTCGAACACCACGCCCGCGCGCTGCAACTCGTGCTGGACGCTCTTGTGGTTGGAGAACGAGCCGTTGTGCACCAGGCACTGATCCGGGCCGACCGAGAACGGGTGCGAGCCGGCGGCGGTGACCGCCGACTCGGTCGCCATCCTGGTGTGCGCCACCCCCTGCCAGCCCTGCGCCCGCGGCAGGCCGAACCGGTGCGCCAGCTCGGTGGGATCGCCGATGCCCTTGACCACCGTCAGGTCGGCGCCGAAGCCGATGACGCGGGCCGCCGGCGCCACGGCGGGCACGGCGGCGGCCAGCTCGGCGGCGTCGATCGGCGCGTGCAGCACGGTGGTCGGAGCGAGATCGATGCCGGTCACGGTCACGCCGAGCAGATCGCCGAGGCCCGCGGCGAGTTCGCCCGCGGGCACGCCCGCGTCGAGCAGCGAGACGGTGGACTCGCCGGGCGGCGACCAGTTCGGGTCGCCGTAGACGGCCATGCCCGCCGAATCGGGCCCGCGGTCGCACATCTGGTCGAGCATGCCGGTCAGCAGCGCGCCGAGCCGCGGATACAGCGTCTCGTCGCGCAGGTGCAAGCCGACTATTCCGCACATGGGAGCTCTCCTCTTCTGGGTAGGGGCCGTCTGGGTAGGGCTGTCAGGGTGAGGGCGTGTGGGTAGGAGGGGGGGTCGTGACCGGGTCAGAACGCGGTCAGGTAGCGGTCGATCTCCCAGCTGGAGACCGTGTTGTGCCAGGCGAAGAACTCCTCGCGCTTGAGTCCGCTGAAGTAGGAACTGACGCCGGGGCCCGCGCCGTCGAGCGCGCCGCTGATCACCGGGTCGGCGTCGAGGGCGTCCATGGCGTGCAGCAGCGTCATCGGCAGCATGTCGCCGTGCACGGCGCCGGTGCCGGGATCGCCGGGGTCGAGCTCGCGGTCGATGCCGTCCAGCGCCGCCGCCACCGTCGCGGGGGCGGCCCGGGTCGGGTTGGGCGGGCCCGCGCCCCCGCGCCGCGCGACACCGGTGGGGTGCGGGGCCCCCACGGTCTGGGGGGGGGGGGTGGCGGCGGGGGGGGGGGTGCGCGGGGG
>NZ_JARWRU010000067.1 GCF_029867845.1 Nocardia farcinica
GCACCAGGGTGCGGCTCGGCGACCCCGACGGCGCGGCCTGCGCCCACCTGCTCTTGCTGCGCGCCGACGCGCCCTGGGAGCGGCTCAATGTCGCCGACACCGTGAAAGTGCCCTGGCAGGCCTATCTCGGCACCGGCCACCCGCTGCTGTCGGACCAGGGCCGGGTGCTGGCCACCGTGATCGCCGACCGGTCGGGCCACCACGACGCGCTGTGCGGGCCGAGCCCGCGAGCCCGCCGGGCGCTGCGGCTGGCGGCGGCCAAGCAGGGTCTGGAGCCGCGCGCCGTCGCGCCGCGCGTGTCGTTGTTACGGGGCGGGCGGGGGGGGGCCCGCCGAGGGCGGGCTGGCCGCCACCGGTGGCGCGGGTGCAGGCGCCACGGTCGATCTGATCGTGCACCTGCCGGTCACGCTGCTGGTGGCCGCCGCCGAGCACCCGCTCGACGACCGCCCGGTCACCGATCTCGACCTGGTGGCCTGGCGCGCACCCGCCGACCTGGCGGCCGAGCACAACCCCGACCCGGAATACCGCCGCGCCGTCCACAACACCGAAGAGGCCTGGGCCGCCGCCGCGCACCACATCGCCACCGGCACGAAGGAGATCCACGCATGAGCGCCATGACCCGCACCGTCGTCCTCGACGAGACCGTGCCCGCCTGCGCGCCGTGGTCGGCCGTGGTCCGGGCGGGCGACCAGCTCGAGATCATCGACCTGCACGGCAATCAGGCGGTCGACTGCCTGCTCTACAACGCCGCCGACCACACCGACCGCTACAGCGCCCAGGCCACCGTCACCGCCCAGCGCAACATCTTCCTGACCACCGGCAGCGTGCTGCTCACCGACAACGGCACCTCCCTGATGACCGTGGTCGCCGACGAGGTGGGCAACCACGACACCATCGCGGGCGCCTGCTCGCAGGAGTCGAACACGCTGCGCTACGGTCACCACACCCGCCACCAGCACGCCTGTGTGGAGAACTTCCTCACCGCCGCCCTCGAATGGGGCCTGGGCAAGCGGGATCTGGTGTCCAACATCAACTGGTTCATGAACGTGCCGGTGGAGGCCGACGGCACCCTCGGCATCGTCGACGGACTGTCCGCGCCGGGCAAGAAGGTCACCCTGCGCGCCGAGACCGACACCCTGGTGCTGGTCTCCAACTGCCCCCAGATCAACAACCCCTGCAACGGTTTCGACCCGACACCGGTGCGCATGGTCGTCACGCGCTGACCCGCTGTCCCGCCGCACTCGAACGGAGGCCCCGTCATGAACCCGGGCATCACCCTCACCGCCACCGCGTCCCCGGCGCTCACCGTCCCCGCCGCACCGGCCACCGGGAGCGCCGCTCCCGCCGTGCCTCGGCCCGCCGCCCGCGCGCAGGCGCACCCGGCCGCCGCGGGCGGATGCGAGGTGCTTCGCCCCGGCATGCTGACCACGGTGCAGGACTGGCCGGGCCGGATCGGCTACTGGCACGTGGGCGTCCCGCCGTCGGGGCCGATGGACGATCTGTCCTTCCGGCTGGGCAACCGGGCGCTCGGCAACGCCGAGGGCGCGCCCGGGCTCGAATGCACGCTCGCCGGTCCCGCCCTGCGGTTCACGGTCGCGACCCGGGTGTGTGTCACCGGCGCGCCCGCCGATGTGCGGGTCGACGGGGTGGCGGTGCCGCAGTGGCGGCCGGTGACGGTGCAGGCGGGCGGGGTGCTCGACGTGGGTGCGGTGCGCGGGCCGGGCATGCGCTGCTACATCCTCGTCGCCGGCGGGCTGGCGATCGACGACTACCTGGGCAGCGCCGCCACGTTCACCCTCGGTGGCTTCGGCGGCGGCACGGGTGCGGCGCTGCGGGCCGAGGACGTGCTGCCGCTGGCCGCCGACCACGGCAGGCCTGCCACCGCGGTCCCGGCCGACGACCGTCCTGCCTTCGCGCGGCACTGGGAGCTGGCGGTCACCGAGGGCCCGCACGGCGCGCCGGAATTCTTCACCCGCGAGGACGTCGCCACCATCCTTGCCACCGACTACGAGGTGCACTTCAACTCCGACCGCACCGGTGTGCGGCTGGTCGGCCCGAAACCGCGCTGGGCCCGTGCCGACGGCGGCGAGGCGGGTCTGCACCCGTCCAACATCCACGACACCGCCTACTCGGTGGGCGCGCTCGACTTCACCGGCGACACCCCGATCCTGCTCGGCCCGGACGGCCCCAGTCTCGGCGGCTTCGTCTGCCCGGTGACCGTGGTCGCCGCCGAACGCTGGAAGCTGGGCCAGCTCACCCCCGGCGACACGGTCCGATTCGTGCCGGTCCGCGCCGAACACGCCGCCTCACCGCGCGAACTGGGCTCCGCCCGGCGCGCGAACTGGCCGGTCGTGCTCTCCCCCGGCGGCGACGGCGACGACGGCGTGCTCGGCCGCGGCGAGGCCGACGAGCACACCGCCATCACCTACCGGCGCGCCGGCGACGACGGCGTGCTGGTCGAATACGGCGAGATGACCCTCGATCTCGGCCTGCGCGCCCGTGTACACGCCCTGCACCAGCACCTGCTCGAGCGCGGCGAGCCCGGCATCACCGAACTCACCCCGGGCGTACGGTCGCTGCAGGTGCGCGTCGACCCGGACCGGCTGTCCACGTCGAGCCTGCTCGGCCTGCTCGCCGACGCCGAGGCGGCGCTGCCGCGGGCCGGGGAACTGGTGGTGCCCAGCCGCACCGTGCACCTGCCGCTGTCCTGGGACGACCCGGCCACCCGCGAGGCCATCATCCGCTACATGCACGGCGTGCGCTCGGACGCGCCCTGGTGCCCGTGGAACATCGAGTTCATCCGCCGCATGAACGGATTGGACTCGGTGGCCGACGTCTTCGACACCGTCTTCGCCGCCGAATACCTGGTGCTCGGGCTCGGCGACGTCTACCTCGGCGCGCCGGTCGCCACCCCGACCGACCCGCGCCACCGGCTGGTCACCACCAAGTACAACCCGGCCCGCACCTGGACCCCGGAGAACGCGGTCGGCATCGGCGGCGCCTATCTGTGCGTCTACGGTATGGAGGGCCCAGGCGGCTACCAGTTCGTCGGCCGCACCACCCAGGTCTGGAACCACCGCGCCCCCGGCGAACAGGACCCGTGGCTGCTGCGCTGGTTCGACCGCATCCGCTGGTACCCGGTGTCGGCGGAGGAACTGCTCGACCTGCGCGCCGACACCGCCGCCGGTCGTGGCGCCCTGCGTGCCGAGGACGGCGAGTTCCGCCTCGCCGAGTACCGCCGCTTCCTGGCCGACAACGCGGACTCGATCGGCGAGTTCCGCGCCAGGCAGGCCGAGGCCTTCGCCGCCGAACGGCAGTCCTGGCAGAGCTCCGGCGAGCTGAGCGGAGACCAGTAGTGCGCGATGCGCGCCGCGCGCCGGTGGTGACCACCTCCGGCGAACCGATGGGAGAGAACCGATGAGCGTGTGGATCCACCGACGGCCCGAGCACGAGGTGGCCGCAGAACTGGCCGCGGCCACCGGCCCGCTGGCCGGGTTGCGGCTGGCCGTCAAGGACAATGTCGACGTGGCAGGCCTGCCCACCACGGCAGGCTGCCCCGGCTACGCCTACGTGCCCGGCACCGACGCCGCCGCGGTGGCCGCCCTGCGCGCGGCGGGCGCGGTGGTGACCGGCAAGACGAATCTGGACCAGTTCGCGACCGGCCTGGTCGGCACCCGCTCCCCCTACGGCGCGGTCCGCGACGCCCGCAGACCCGAATACGTCTCCGGTGGTTCGAGTTCCGGCTCGGCGGTGGCCGTCGCCCTGGGCGAGGCCGATATCGCGATCGGCACCGACACCGCCGGTTCCGGCCGCGTGCCCGCCGCCTTCCAGGGACTCGTCGGCATCAAACCCACCGTCGGTGTGGTGCGCACCGACGGCGTGGTGCCCGCCTGCCGCTCCTACGACTGTGTCACCGTCTTCGCCGCCGACCTGGCCACCGCCGACCGGGCGATGGGTGTGATGGCCGAGGGCGCGGCAGGCAGGCCGTGGCCCGCCGACGCCCGCCTGGCCGCCCCGCCCCAGCCGACGGTGGCCATCTTCGATCATCTGCCGGAAATGGACCCCGAGTGGCTGACGGCCTTCGACCGCACGGTGGCGGGTCTGCGCGAACGCGACGTGCGGATCGTGACCGTCGACCCCGCCCCCTTCCTGGCGGCGGCGAAGCTGCTCTACGAGGGCGCGCTGGTGGCCGAACGCTATTGCGCCGTCGGCGAATTCGTCGACCCCGACGCGACGGCAGCCGATGTGGACTCCGTCGGCGCGGCCACTGTCGACGAGACGGTGGGCGCGATCATCCGGGCCGCCCGCGACCTGCCCGCCCACCGCCTGGTCGGCGACCTCGCGGAACTGGAACGCCTGCGCGGTCTGGCCATGGCGAGCCTGGACGGCGCCGACGCGCTGCTTGCGCCCACCGCCCCGTTCCAGCCGACGATCGCCGAGGTCGCCGCCGACCCGATCCGGGTGAACTCCCGCGTGGGCACCTACACCAACTTCTGCAATCTGTTCGACCTGTGCGCGGTCGCCGTGCCCGCCGGGACCGCGGGCGGGGCGCAGTTCGGCGTCACCGTCTTCGCGCTCGCCTTCGACGACGCCGTCGCCATCGACATCGCCGCCCTCGTGCCGAACGGGACCGCGACGGCCGAACCGCTCGCCTCCGCCTGGCCCGCCCGGGTCGCGCCCGTACAGGAACTCGTCGTCTTCGGCGCGCACCTGCGTGACCAGCCGCTGGCCCATCAGCTCACCGACCTCGGCGCCCGCTGGGCAGGTCCGGTGCGCACGGCTGCGCGTTACCGTCTCGGCGCGCTGAAGACCACCCCGCCCAAGCCCGCCGTCACCCGGGTCGGCGAGGCCGAGACCGGCGTGGCCGTCGCCGGTGAACGCTGGCTGCTGTCCCCGGCCGCGCTCGGCCGTTTCCTCGCCGCCCTGCCCGCCCCCATGCACCTGGGGGCGGTGGAGCTGGCGGACGGGACATGGGTCACCGGCTTCGGTTGCGAGGGGACGGCCGCCGAGGGGGCCACCGACATCAGCGCGTTCGGCGGCTGGAAGGCGGCCCTGGCCGCGCACGCGGTGTGAGCACCGGCGTCAGGTCCGGGTGAACGTGCCGAGCCCGTCGCGGTCGTAGTACTCGAGCACCAGCCGGTCGCCGTCGAAGGTGGCCTTCGAGACGGTGCCCGGGTCGGCCATCTCGCCGGTGGGGGTGAACACGAAGGTGTCGCCGTCCCAGTGCCGCAGCGGCAGCGTCGTCCGCGCCGGGCCGAGCACCACCACCAGCTCCTCGTCGCGCACCTCGACCGCGGCCGGGCCGAAGAAGGAATTGCCGTAGCTGCCCGCGTACTCCGTGAGCGGCCGGGCGGGCGCCGGGTCGGCGGGGGCGTCCTTGCCGACGAGTTCGCCGGAGGGCGCGTCGATCTGCTCGAAGGCCTGCCGGTAGAGCTCGCGCCAGTCCTCGCGGATCTCGCCGAACTGCACCAGGTCGGCGAACTCGGCGTTCAGTGTCTCGGGAATGCCGGTTGCGGCGGCGTTGGTGAGGGTGACGATGCCGATCTCGGCGCTGGGGATCGCGGTGAAGGCCGTGCCCGCGCCCAGATTGAACGCGCCGGAATGGCCGAGCACCACCCGTCCCGCGGCGGAGGTGCCCACATTGAAGCCGTACCCGTAGAAGCCGGCGCGACTGTCCGGGTCGGCGGGCGGGGCGGAGACGGACTGGGGGCTGATGGCAGGCAGCAACGCGGCCGCCGGGACGATCTCGGCGCCCTCGAATGTGCCGTCACCGAGCAGCATGGCCAGCCAGCGCGCCATGTCACGCACCGAGGAACTCGCGCCGCCCGCCGGTGACTGCGGGTCGGGATCACGCGGCGGGTCGGCGGGCCGGTACGCGCCGTCGACCAGCACATGCCCGACCGCGCGATCCCGGCGCGCCACGAAATCGGCGTAGCGGGAGCTGGTGTCGTTCATGCCGAGCGGCTGGTAGAGCTCGCGCTCGGCGAGCGTGGCCCAGTCGGTGCCCGCCCGTTCGGCGACCGCGACGGCGGCGGCCGTGAGACCGAAGTTCGTGTAGGCGTAGGAATCGCGGAAGGGCGCCAGCGGCAGTTGCCGCAGCCGCTCGAGCACCTGGGTCCGGTCGTAGCCGAGGTCCTCGAGCAGGTCACCCGCGTGATCGGGCAGGCCGGAGCGGTGCGCGTACAGGTCGCCCACCGTCACGTGATCGGAGACGTACGGGTCGGCGAGCGCGAAATCCGGTGTCAGCTCCCGGATCGGGGTGTCCCACGAGACCCCGCCCGCACCCACTCGGCGCGCGACCACCGTGGCGCCGAGGGGCTTGGACACCGAGGCCAGCTGGAAGACGGTGGACGCGCCGACCGGTTCCCCGGTGGTCACATCGCGCACCCCGAATCCCTTGCTGTACACCACCTCCCCGTGGTGCACGACCGCCACGGCCATGCCGGGGATGCCCGAGTCGGCCATCAGCTCACCGGCCAGACGATCGAGTTCGCCCACCGCGCGGTCGATCTGCCCCTCCGGGATGGCCACCCCGGCCACCGCGTTCGGCGACACCTCGTGTTGTCGCGTCGAGGCCGAGGGCGGCGCCGGGCTGTCCGCACCGTCCTCCCCCACCGTGCAACCACCCGCCACCAGCCCCGCCACCACAAATCCCGCGACAACCCCGCAACCACGTCTTCGCACGAGCCACACCTCCTGGGTTGTGACACACGACCGGGTGTCCCTCCCGAGCGTAACCCCGGCACACCGGCCGGTACGGTTCGTGGCGCGTGCGTGTCCCTGGCACTCGAATCTGCGGGATTTTATTGCCTGCCGCTTCCGATAGCCGCTGTTCACCGGCGGTTTTCACGTCCCGCCGCCCGGCCGAGATCCCGAGGGGGGAGCGAATTCCCGGTCGATACTTCTCGCGTCGGTCACGGCGGAGGAAAGAAGCGATGACGACTCAGCAAGCACCCTCGATGAGCCCCGAAGTTCTCTGGTACATCCCCAATCAGGTCGAACCCGGACACCGGGGCGACGACACCTTCACCCCCGACCACAACAGCCTCGACACCCTCACCTCGCACGCGCGGGCGCTCGAGGAACACGGCTGGCAGGGCGCGCTCATCGGCACCGGCTGGGGCCGTCCCGACACCTTCACCGTCGCCGCGGCCCTGGCCGCGCGCACCACCACCTTCCAGCCGCTGATCGCCATCCGCCCCGGCTACTGGCAGCCCGCGAACTTCGCCACCGCCGCGGCCACCCTGGACCACCTGACCGGCGGCCGGGTGCGCATCAACATCGTCTCCGGCACCGACCACCTGGAGGCCTACGGCGACGCCGAGGGCGCCCAGGCCGACCGCTACGCGCGCACCAGGGAATTCCTGCAGATCGTGCGCAAGCTGTGGACCGAGGAGAACGTCACCTACACCGGTGAGTACTACCGGGTGAAGGATTCGACCGCGCAGCCGAGGATCGTGCCGCGCGCGGGCAGACCGCACCCGAAGCTGTACTTCGGCGGCGCCTCCGAGGCTGCCCAGCGGGTGGCCGCCACCGAAGCCGACGTGCAGCTGTTCTGGGGCGAGCCGCTGGACGGCGTGCGTGAGCGCATCGAGAAACTCGAGGCGCTCAGCGCGGAGCTCGGCCGCGAGCATCCCCCGCTCGAATACGGCCTGCGCATCACCACCTTCGTGCGCGACACCACCGATCAGGCCTGGGCCGACGCCGAGGCCAAGGTGGCCGAGCTGGCGAAGAACCGCCCCGAGCAGAACCGCTCGCGCCGCACGGCCGTCGGCCAGCAGCGCCTGCTCGAGCTGGCCGAGCGCGGCGACGTGCTCGACGACAACCTCTACACCGCGCCCGGCCGGGTCGGCGGTGGCGGCGCGGGCACCACCTGGCTGGTCGGCTCGCCCGAGGACGTGGCCGAGTCGCTGCGCAAGTACCAGGATCTCGGCATCACCCACTTCGTCCTGTCCGACACCCCGTACCTGCGGGAGATCAAACGTCAGGGCGAGCAACTGCTGCCGCTGCTGCGCGGATGAGCGACCCCGTCTGTTGTCCCGGCAGCCGCGCCGACGATCGCCGTCGGCGCAGGCTGATCGCGGTGTTCGCGGCCACCAACACCGTGGCCTACGGCGCGCTGATCCACGCGTTCACCGCGCTGCTCGTCCCGCTGTCGGAGGCGCTGAACGCCACCCGCACGGAAGTGGCGGTGGCCGCGACCATCTCGACCCTGATGGGCGCGGTCGCGGCTGTTCCCGTCGGCGCGCTGCTCGACCGCTACGGCGGACGCGCGCTCATGTCGACCGGCTCGGCCGTCGGCGTGGGCGCGGTGCTGCTGTGGTCCCAGGCCCAGAACCTCGGTCAGCTCTACCTGGCGTTCGGACTCGTCGGCCTGGCGCTGGCCATGTCCACCTACGAGGCGGCTTTCGCCGTGCTGGTGGTCGCGGTCGACAGCCGTCGCCGTGACAGCGCGATCGTGGCCGTCACCATGATCTGCGGCCTGGCCACCAGTTTCTTCACCTTCCTGACCGGCTGGCTGGACACGCTGATCGGCTGGCGCGCCACCCTGCTGGTGCTGGCCACCGTGCTGGCCGCGGTCGCGGTGCCGCTGCACCTGTGGGCCGTGCCCGACCGCGCGGCCCACCTCGGCCGGGCGACCGCGGCCGGCGGGGAGCCGGTCGGCAGCGCATTGCGCAGTCCCCGGTTCTGGCTGCTCGTTGTCGCTTTCGTCGCCCAGAGCGGCGCGACGGCCGCCTTCATGCTGATGATGGTCGCCTACTTCCGCGACGTCGGTCACGCCCCCACCACCGCCGCCGCCATGCCGATCGCCGTCGGCGTGCTACAGGTCGTCTCCCGTATGGCGCTGGCGCCGCTGGCCCGCCGCTTCGGCATGACCCGGGTGACCGCCTTCTCCTTCGCCGTGCAGGGCCTCGGCCTGATCGCCATGCCGTTGGCGGGCGCCTCCGTCCCGTGGACCCTGCTGTGCGTGGCCGGTTTCGGCCTCGGCCTCGGCGTCAGCGTCGTCGCCCGCCCGTCCATCGTCGCCGACACCTTCGGCGTGGCCCGCTTCGCGGGCATCCTCGCCCTCATGACCGTCCCCGTCGCCGCGTCCCGCGCGGGCACGCCGCTGGCCGCCGCCTAGCTCGCCGACTGGCGCTTCCTCGTCGTCATCGGCGCCGCCACCCTCCTGGCCGCCGCCGCCCTCGTCCCGCTGTGCGGGCCCGATCGCGTCGAGGAGACGATCCTCGTCGACGCGCACGGGCGGTCCCGCCCGGAATCCGACGCTTGATCTCCCGGCCGTCAGGGGCAGGCGTCGATCTGTTCGACCAGCCAGGAACCGAGTTCCTCGGTCATGGTGGTGTGTCCCTCGTTGCCGCTCGCGCAGGCGAAGGCGTCGAGTTCGCTGTCCTGGTCGCGGATCTCGCGGTAGAGGACGTCGGGGTCGTCGATCGGGCCCGCGGCCACCGCGCTGACGGTCGGTACGAAACAGCAGGTGGAATACCGGCGGTCGACCTCCTCGCAGCCGAGCATGCGCATGAGCATCGCGGCCAGCCCGAAGCTGCCGGGCGCGGTGGGACTCTCGGGGAACAGGCCGCCGGGGGCGCCGTCGATATCGGGCAGGCCGCCGGCGTACACGTCGACGGCGGGGCGGTCGGCGCAGTGCAGGGTGGCCACGACGCGCTCCCCGGTGTCCTGGGTGAACAAGGTGGCCTCGGTCAGCACCTCGCCGTAACCGCTGACCGCGGCGGTGTCCGGGTCGATGCCGTTGCCCACGCCGGTGCGCACGCCGTTGGCGACACCGACCCGACGCATGTCGCGCGGCCACTGCCCGACCGCCGCCAGCTCGTCCAGGAAGTTCAGCCGCTCGATGCCGCGGCCAGGCCGGTCGCCGATCTTGCCGAGATGCCAGCGCGCCGTCTGCCGGGCGGCGGGGCTGTCGACCAGTTCGGAGAACCGAGCGAACAGCGGGTTGTGCATCCCCCAGTTCTCCTTCACGAAATGGGCGAAGGCCTGCAACGAGACCGGCAGCCAGGCGCCGGTGTGCGGGGTGTCGTAGGACAGGTAGAGCCCGGTCTCGGGATCGGGCAGGGCGGGGTCGCGCTGCATCCGCGCCAGCGCGTAGCGCACCACCAGCCCGCCGGTGCCGAACCCGCCCGCCACCAGCGGCGCGGCGCCGACCCGCTCGGCGAGCACCTCGCCGAGGCATTCGATCACGGTCTCGGCACTGGTGAGCAGGCAGGCCGCACGGTCGTCGAAGCCGAGCAACACGACGTCACGGCCGATCGCGTGCAGCGCGCTGACGAACCTATAGCGCCCGTTGTCCTCCAACCCTGCCCACAGTTCGGCCAGGCTGCTGCGCCCTGCGGCGAAGCCGTCGGCGAGCACGACCGGACGCACCAGCCCGCCCCGGCTCGCCGGGCTCGGGTACACCCAGGCGGTACCGCCCGCACCCGTGGTGAGCGGCCAGATCTCCTCCGGCTCCGGCGGTTCGGGACAGACCGCGTCCACGGTGGAACCGAGCGGACCCCAGACGTTCACAACAGCCATGACGCTCCTCGATCGCTGGACGGACGTACGGAACCACGGCGGGGATCGGCGGGGCCCCCCGGCCCGGGCACGGGCCGCCCCGCGATAACCGCAACGCCCCCCCCTTCACCCGGGCGGGCCGGCCCGCGAGGCGGTCGGTGTGCCACAGCTGCCCGGGCGCCAGCGAGGGGA
>NZ_JARWRU010000068.1 GCF_029867845.1 Nocardia farcinica
GGCCATCGCCGGGGCGCTGTTGGCGGCCGCGGCGATGGCGCCGACGCCGAGGTTGCCCACGGTGCTCGCGCCGCTGCTCGCGACGGTGGTCGCCACGTTGGCCGCGTGGTTGAGCGCGCCTGCGTGGTTGAGCGCGGAGACCGCGCCCGCCACCGCCGTCTGCAACGGATCATCCTGGAACGAGCTCTGCGCGGCCGAGGCCGCGTCGGCGGTGCCCGCGCCTTCGGCGATGCGCGGCGGCAGGCGGAACTCGCCCGGCGTGGTGACCACGGCGGTGGTGGCGGCCTCGTAGGTCTCCATCACCAACGCGGCACGCACGTCCATCGCGGTCTTGGCGACCTCGGCGGCCTCCAGCGCGCCCGACACCGCGCCGGGCGGGTTGGCCGAGGCCACCACGGCGGCGTTCACCGCGGCGATCTCGGGCAGGCTCGGCATGGCGATCGAGGCAACCGTGTAGGCGGTGGCGTTGGTGGCGGCCTTGGCGCTCATGCTAGCCGCCAGCGCGCTCTGCTCGGCGGTCCACGAGGTGAACTGGACCAGCCGGGCGAGCGCGGCGATGCCGTTGACACCCTGCATGCCGATGCCGAGTTCGGCCATCACCCGGACGAGGGTGGCGGTGGCGTCCGTCCAGGCGGCGGTCAGCGTGCCCCACGAGGTGGAGGCGGCCGAGATCGGCACCGCACGCGCACCCGCGTTGAGCGTGACGGAGTTGGCTTCGGCCATGCGTGGCAGCCAGAAGACCCCGGTGATACCTAGCGTCATGCTTGTGTCTCCCCTGTTCGACGATCCGCGTGAGCCGTCAGGCTCCGATGGTTCCGGCGACGGCCTGCATCACGCCGGCCTTGGCCACGTCCTCGACGACGTGCGTGCCCAGCTGCACGCGCAGCACGGCGGCCGCGTGGTGCAGCTCGAGGATGGCCTGGGCGATGGCGCCGTCGTGGGTGGCCGCGGCCCGGTTGAAATGGTGCGCCGCCAGCAGGGAGACCTCTTCGGAGCCGGAGGGCAGCACGTGGGTGGCGGGGCCGGCGAACCCGGCCGCGCCCGCGAGCCGCTCGGCGAGCAGATCCAGCTCGGCCGCCGCGGCGAGAACGAGCTCGGGTGTGATGGAAACGTGGCCAACCATTACTCGACTCCTTCTAGTGGCTGTCCGTTCGAGGTCTGCCGCTGCGGGCAGACCGCAACCGCGCGGTGCTCGACGTGGCGGAACTCCTGTGGACGAACCGAGAATTCCCCCTACGAGTGATTGGACGCGACGGCGCCGCGATCGGTTCCATCGAATCCCCTCCCTCGTGAAGATCTTGCCAGCCGCCCTTTCGGGCCCCCAACTCCCCGCCGCGCGAGGAGGATCGGCGACCGTGCCGAAGATCTACCCCCATCCCAGCTGATGCAGCCGCTCCTCGTCAATGCCGAAATAGTGCGCGATCTCGTGGATCACGGTGACGGCGACCTCCTCGACCACCTGCTCCTCGTCCTCGCAGATGTCCAGGATCGCCTCGCGGTAGATGGTGACCGTGTCGGGAAGCGAACCGCCGTAATGACTGTCGCGCTCGGTGAGGGCGATGCCCCGGTAGAGGCCGAGCAGGCTCGGCTCCTCGGGATCGCGCGCCTCGACCAGAACCACCACATTGTCGATGGCGCTGGTCAATTCGGGCGGGATCAGATCGAGGGCGTCGGAGACCAGTTCCTCGAACCGCTCCTCGGACATGACGACGGCCATCGCGCCCGGCTCGTCAGCGCGGCTGCGGCGGCAGCGGCGCCGCGCCGGGCAGCGGGGTGGGGGTGGAGCGGCCGGTGTTCGGCGGCGGCACCGGGGCCTCGCCGTTGATCAGGATGTCGCCCTTGGCCGTGCCGACGATCGGCGCGAAACCCTCGCGGTCGGTGCCCTTGCCGATCATGCAGTCCAGTTTGCGGCTGCCCGCCAGCCAGCTCGCCGCGTCCACGTAGTCGAAGAACAGCGTCAGCGTCTTGTTGCGGATGGCCTCCGGCGAGCCGAGATAGGCGTTGACCGCCTCGGTGCACTGCTGCTCGACGTACTTGTCCTGATCGGCCTTGGCGGGCGGGCCGCCGGTGAAGTGGGCGCCGAGATCGACCGAGGCCACGATCTCCACCGAATGCTCCTGCGCGCACTCGACCGGGTCGGTGGGCAGGTTCTGGTTGATGCCGAGGCAGGTGCCGGGCTCGAAGATCTTGGACTGGTCCTGGTCGCGGGGGGGGGGGCCGGGGGGGGGCGGGGGGCCCGGCCCGCCCGCCACGGCCGCGCCGATCCTCACCGCCACCGGGCTCACCAAGTCCTATCGCGTGCGCGGCCGTTCGGTGGCCGCGGTCCAGGACGTGGGTTTCGAGGTCAGGGCGGGCGAGGTGCTCGGCGTGGTGGGCGAATCCGGCTCGGGCAAGTCGACGGTGGCGAAGATGGTCACCGGGCTGACCGAACCCGACGCGGGCGCGCTGCGTTTCGGGGCGACGGACCTGACCCGTGCCACCCGCCTGCCCGGGCAGATCGGCCTGGTCGCCCAGGATTCGGCCGGCTCCTTCGACCCCCGCTACCGGGTCGGCGAGATCATCGGCGAGGCGGTCGCCCTGCGCGTCGGCAGGCGGGAGCGCCGCGCCGAGGTGGCCGAGCTGCTGCGGGCGGTGCACCTGCCCGCCGACTGCGCCGACCGTCATCCCCGCGAGCTGTCCGGCGGACAGCGTCAGCGCGTCAACATCGCCAGGGCGCTGGGCTCGGCTCCGCGACTGGTGGTGTGCGACGAGCCGGTGTCCGCGCTCGACATCTCCGTGCAGGCCCAGATCCTCGCGCTGATCGCCGAACTCGCCCGCGAACGCGGCGTCGGCATCGTGTTCATCTCCCACGACCTGGCCGTGGTCCGGCAGATCTGTCACCGCCTGCTGGTGCTGCATCGCGGCGTCGTCGTCGAATCCGGCCCGGCCGAGGACGTCTTCACCGCACCGGCCTCCCCCTACACCCGAGCACTACTCGACTCCGTCCCGCGCCTGCCCGCGCCGGACGCCACAGAAAGCGATGTGCGTGCGTAATCGCCTCAGAATCGACATCATCGGCAGACTCGGCGCCGACCCCGGCCGCCGCCCAGGCGACAACAGCCCCGGCGGCGACAACACCTGCATCGAGCGCGGTCCCGCCGGGCGCGGCTCGCGCCGCCGTTTCCGTCCCGGCCGGGCCTTGGCCCTGCTGCTGGCGGGCGTCGTCGCAGCCGCGAGCGCCTGCGCCGCCGATCCCGAACCCGGCAGCGCAGGCGGCGGTCCGACCACCGACCCGCGGCCGGGCGGCACCTTCACCATCGCCCTGCCCACCTACCCCTCGCGCGGCCTGAACCCGCACTACGGCGCGGCCTTCGACGCCTCCCAGGTGCTGCGCAACAGCTTCGACAGCCTGATCGCCGAGGACCGCGCGGAGGAATTCCACCCCTGGCTGGCCACCGAGTGGACCGTCTCGCCCGACGGCCTGGTCTACGAGTTCACCCTGCGCGAGGACGTGATCTTCCACAACGGTGAGAAGTTCGACGCCGACGCGGTGAAGGCCACCATCGATCACCTGCGCGATCCGAACGGTCCGTCGTGGACGGTGCTCGGCCTGTTGCAGTACTCCAGCGTCTCCGCGGTCGACGTGCTCGAGCCGTACAAGGTGCGCATCACCCTGAGCACCCCGCGCGCGGACTTCCTGTCCACCCTGGCCGGGCTCAGCGGCGCCATCGTCGCGCCGAGCAGCCTGAACGCCGACAAGGAGACCCTGACCAGCGGCGCCGGGCTCGTCGGCAGCGGCCCGTTCGTGCTGACGGACGCGGTCCAGGGCCAGGAGTTGCGCTACCGGAAGAACCCCGACTACAACTGGGGCCCGGCCACCGCGCGGCACCAGGGCGCGCCCTATGTCGACGAACTCGTCGTCAAGTACATCCCCGATGCCGGCACCCGTGCCGGGCTGCTGCGCAGCGGCGAGGTCGACGCCGTCGGCACCGTCAAGGCCACCGACATCGGCTTGTTCGACGGCGTCGACGGATTCCGGTATGAGCAGATCGGCTCGGCCGCCTCGCCGACGGTCATCATGCTCAACGTCACCAACGGCCCGACCGCCGATGTGCGGGTCCGCCGCGCCATCACCAAGGGCGTCGACATCGCCGCGGTGGTGCAGAGCCTGACCAAGGGCACCCAGCAGCGCGCGTGGAGTCTGATCTCCCCCGACAGCGCCTTCTACGACCCGAAGTACGAGAACCAGGGCGGCGCCGACCTCTCCGCCGCCCGCGCCCTGCTCGACGAGGCGGGCTGGACCGGCGCCGACGCCGACGGCTACCGCACCGACGCCGCGGGCAAGCAGCTGCTCGTCCGCCTGCTCGCCACCGTCCCCACCTATCCCGAGGACGACTTCCTGAAGGCCTGGCAGGCCGAGCTGCGCCAGAACCTCGGCATCAGAGTGGAATTGCAGTTCGTGGAGAACGCCCAGGTCTACGACCTGCTGGCGCGCAACGAGTACGAGGCCTTCCCCCGCCAGGTCGGCGGCCTCGACCTGTCGTTGCAGTTCAACCGCGCCTACGGCTCGACCACGCCGGACCTGAAGTACGGGCAGGTCGACGGCATCACCCTCGGCTCCATCGTGGCGGGCGCGAAACTGGCCGACCCGGAGATCGACCGGCTGCTCATCGACGCCACCAAAGCCACCGACCGGGCCCGGCGCAAGCAGCTGTTCGACGAGCTCACCGCCCGTCTGCTCGACCAGGCCGTGGCCATCCCGCTCTACACCGACCGCAACAGCCTCGCCGCGACCTCGGCGATCCACAACCTGACCACCCTGTTCGACCCGCCCCGCAACACCGTCAACGCCTGGGCATACGACATCGCCGTCCGCTGACCAGCCGTCTGCCACCGGAAAGACTCACCGTTCCAGGAAGGCTCGATCATGACCGTCGCCACGCACACCCTGACCTTCGACCGCAACATCCCGCGCGGCATCGTGCACCGCGAATCGATCGCCGAGGTGTTCCTCACCGACGCCCAGCCTACACCGGACGGGGCGGTCTTCGCCGCCCAGTTGCCGCGCAACCACTCGTATTTCAGCGACCACCGCGGCACCGCCACCACCTACGACCCGCTGCTGCTGATCGAGGTGTTCCGGCAGGTCGCGATCTACTACGCGCACACCTTCCTCGGTGTGCCGCGCGGCGAGAAGTTCATCTTCGGCTCCGCCGATTTCGCCATCGCCGACCCGGAGATCCTGCGCATCGGCAACTGCCCGGGGCACTGCGTGATCGAGGCCAGGGTGGTGGCCGACAAGCGCCGCGACGACCGGGTCGTCGGGCTGTCGCTGGAGATGGTCGCCGAGATCGAGGGCAAGGAGGCCGCCAGGGAGGTGATGGTCTACCAGTGGATGCCCGCCCCGGTGTGGGCGCGCATCCGCGAACGCGGCCGGGGCGCGCTGGGACTGCCCGCGCAGCACAGCATCCCGGAGCAGCTGCCGGTGGCGCGGATGCGACCGGGCGCCGTCGGCAGGCACAACCCGCGCAACGCCATCCTCGCCAATCCCGCCCTGGCCGGCGAGGAACTGAGCGCGCTGACCATCATCGACACCAACCACCCCTCGCTGTTCGATCACGCCCTCGACCACGTGCCCGGCATGTTGCAGTTCGAGGCGGCAAGACAGGTCGCGATGGCCGCGGCCAACGCCGTGCTCGGCCTCGACACCACCCGCATGGTGATGCATCGGCTGACCATCGAATTCCTGAGATTCGCCGAATTCGAACGGGACACCGTCGCCAAGGCCACCGTCGAACGGGCGCCGGGCGAGCCGGGCGGCGCGCGGGCGCGGGTGAGCCTGGTGCAGGGCGTGGACGTGGTCGCCGCGGGCGAGGTCGAGCTGGGTTTCCGCCCGGCCGATGTCTGGACGATGGTCCAGTGAGCGCGGGGAAGACGGCGGCGCCGTTCGTCTGGTTCGATTTCGGTGGCGTGCTGTCCCCGCCGTTGGACGAGCTGTTCGGGCGCTACGAGCAGGTCACCGGCATTCCGGTGGCGCTGTTCAAGCACGCCATCGCCGAGGTCGGGGCCCAGTACGGGCTGCCGCCGCTGGCCCCGATCGAACTGGCGTTGCTCGACGAGCGCGAGTGGATCGCCCGGCTGCACGCGGTGATCAGGGCCGAGGCCCCCGGACTCGACCTGTCGCGCAGTGAACCGGATTTCGGCAGGCAGTGGTTCGCCGGGCACCGGGTGAACGCCGTTGTGCGCGATTTCGCGATCGAGCTGGCGGAGAGCGGCACACGGGTCGGGGTGCTGAGCAACAACGTCGTCGAGTGGGAGCCCTACTGGCGGCCCATGATCGACCTCGACCACGTGCTCGACGCCCTGGTCGACTCCTGCAAGGTCGGCTACCGCAAGCCCGACCAGGAGATCTTCGCCCTGGCCGCCGAACAGGCGGGCGTCGAGCCCGGACGGTGCGTGCTCGTCGACGACCTGGCCGAGAACTGCGCGGCCGCACGAGCGGCGGGCTGGACGGCGGTGCGGTTCCACACCGCCGAGCAGGCCGGCGCCGAGGTGCGCGAGGTGCTGGCGCGATGGCCTCACCGGGTCGCGGCGAGGTAGCCGTCCGGCCGGATCACGGCGGTGGTCCAGACCTGGTCGGGGGTGACCTTCCCGGTCACCACCAGCGCGTCGGCCGGGGCGTCCGGCACCGGGGTGTGCTCGTCGGGCCGGATCGCCACGAACCGGCTCGCGCGCAACAGCCCGGCGAGGGTGGTGACCGTGCCGTCCGGCCCGGTCACCACCAGGTCGTGCTGGAAGCCGGGCTGGAACTGACCACTGATGAGCTCGGCCACCGCGTCGTGGACGGCGGGAACGGCGAGCATCGCCAGCACCGCGTCCCGCAGATCGGGATCGCGCGGGTTCATCATCCGCGATTGCAGCACCGTGTTGCCGACCACGGCGGCGGCGACGGCCACCCGCTCACGCGAATAGTCGTCCAGGACACCCGGGTCGGCGCGGCCCGCGAGCACGGCGGCCAGCCGCCACCCCAGCGCGAAGGCGTCCTGCATGCCGGTGTTGAGGCCCTGTCCGCCCAGCGGATAGTGGCTGTGCGCGGCGTCGCCCGCCAGCAGCAGGCGGCCGTCGCGCAGCCTGGTGCGGAACCGGCCGTGGTCGCTGAACCGGGTGGTGTGGGTGACCGCGCCCAGCGCGGGCTCGGCGCCCAGCACGTGGGCCAGCCGCCGCCGGTACTCCGCCTCGGTGGGTTCGGGCCGCCGCCCGAGCGGCCCGCTGAAGTCCATGGCGATGATCCGCGCCGCGCCGAAGGGGTTCGGATTGTGCATGGTCCAGCCGGTGGGGGTGGCATGCCAGCCAGGCGGGATCTCGCCCGGCCGCTCGGCGACCGCGAGCGCGGCGATGGCGTTCATGGTCGCCGGGAAGGTGGTCGCGGGGAAATCGCCGGTGCGGGCGACGAGACCGCGGGCGCCGGCGGCGCCGACGACGTAGCGGGCGCGGATGCGCAGCGACCGTCCGCCCGAGTGTTCGGCCACCTCGGCCAGCACCGCGCCGGGGCCCGCCGACAGCGCTGTCACGGTGTGGCCGCGCAGGATTCGCGCGCCGAGCGCGGCCGCCCTGTCCTCGAAGGCCACTTCGAGCCGGGCCTGCGGGATGCCGGCGATGGGCGCCGGTTCCACGCTCGGCGCGCTGATCGTCAGCACGGGCTCGGCCGCGAACTGGAAACGGGTGCGCACGATCCCGTGCGGATCGTGGGCGATCTCCTCCGGGGTCCTGGACGGCAGGTAGCCGCGGCGCGCCAGCAGCGACAGGGCGCGGGCGTGCACCGTCCCCGCCCTCGGCCGCTCGTCCGGTTCGGTGCGCGTCTCCGCCAGCACCACCTCTGCCCCTTGCAGGGCCAGTTCGGCGGCCACCAGCATGCCCACCGGTCCGCCGCCGACGACCAGGACGTCGGTGTCCACGCTCGCCTGCGGGGTGTTCGTGAGGGGGTGGTTCGCCGTGGTCATCGCGTGCTCCTTCGTGCGGGACGGCCGGTGCGGGGCAGCGCGATCCGGTCGGGCCGGTGCGCGGAACCCTTGTACGAGAGTCATAGTAGCTACTAATGTTCTAGTACCTAGTGGTGACAACGTCGGTCGCCGCGTCCACCGAACCCTGCCCGCCCACTGCCCCAGGGAGATTCATGTCCTCAGCCGACATCACCACCGAAACCGGCAGCGCCGCCGAACCCGTCCCGGGCTCCGCCGTCGGGCCCGCGGGCCCCCCCCCCCGCCCCCCCCCCCCGCCCCGGGGGGGGGGCGCCCCCGTAGG
>NZ_JARWRU010000069.1 GCF_029867845.1 Nocardia farcinica
TCTGTAAACCTATTGCCTCTCTGGCTGTAACGTTTTGCTTAGGTTTTGTTTTTGTTCTTTTGGCTTCTGCGGGGCCTTTTATCGGGGCGCCCACGACTACTTCATGCTCTAGGAGATCGAGGAGCAGCCCACCGCGGTCGCCGACACCCTGATCGGGCACTTCACCACCGACGTGTCGGGCGGGCGCATCGTGCTCGACGAGCAGCGGCTGGCCGACCAGGAGCTGCGCGAGTTCGACAAGGTGTTCGTGGTGGCCTGCGGCAGCTCCTACCACGCGGGCCTGCTGGCCAAGTACGCCATCGAGCACTGGACCCGCCTGCCCGTCGAGGTCGAACTGGCCAGCGAGTTCCGCTACCGCGATCCGGTGCTCGACCGTTCCACCCTGGTGGTGGCCATCTCCCAGTCCGGCGAGACCGCCGACACGCTCGAGGCGGTGCGCCACGCCAAGGAGCAGAAGGCCAGGGTGCTGGCGATCTGCAACACCAACGGCGCGCAGATCCCACGCGAGTCCGACGCGGTGGTCTACACCCGCACCGGCCCGGAGATCGGCGTGGCCTCGACCAAGGCGTTCCTGGCTCAGGTCGCGGCCAACTACCTGGTCGGGCTGGCGCTGGCGCAGGCGCGCGGCACCAAGTACCCCGACGAGGTGGCCCGCGAGTTCCAGGAGCTGGAGGCCATGCCGAAGCTGGTGGCCCGGGTGCTGGAGACCGCGCCGCAGGTGCGCGCCATCGCCCGTGAGCTCGCGCAGGTGCCGACGGTGCTGTTCCTCGGCCGCCACGTGGGCTACCCGGTGGCGCTGGAGGGCGCGCTGAAGCTCAAGGAGCTGGCCTACATGCACGCCGAGGGCTTCGCGGCGGGCGAGCTCAAGCACGGCCCGATCGCGCTGATCGAGGACGGCCTGCCGGTGATCGTGGTGATGCCCTCGCCGAAGGGCCGGGCGGTGCTGCACTCGAAGTTGCTGAGCAATATCCGCGAGATCCAGGCCCGCGGCGCCCGCACCATCGTGATCGCCGAGGAAGGCGACGACACCGTGCGGCCGTTCGCCGACCATCTGATCGAGATCCCGTCGGCGCCGACGCTGTTCCAGCCGCTGCTGTCGACCGTGCCGCTGCAGGTCTTCGCGGCCGAGATCGCCCAGGCCCGCGGTTACGACGTGGACAAGCCGCGCAACCTGGCCAAGTCCGTCACCGTCGAGTGAGCCGAGGGCCGGCGACGACCCGGTCGGTGCGACGGGTCATTCGACGGTCACGCTGCCCCGCATCTGCGGGTGCAGCGAGCACAGGTAGCGGTATTCGCCGGGCTGGGTGAAGGTGAAACTCCACTCGCCGGTGGTGAGGATGGGGCTGTTGATGCCCATCGCCTTGTCGCCGATGCCCTGCACCGAGTGTGGCACGCTGTCGGAGAACTCCCAGGTCACGGTGTCGCCGACGCGGACGGTCACCGCGGCGGGCGAGAAGGCCATGTCGTCGACGGCGACGGTGACGTCTCCGGCGGGCGCCGGTTGCTGAGCTGGGGCGCCGGTGGCCGAGGCCGCCGAGGTGGCGGGGGAGACCGGGGCCGGGTCGGTCTCGTCGGAGCCGCATCCGGCGATCGCGGTCGAGGTGGCCAGGGCGAGCGCGGCGAGCGCCCGCGCGCGGGTGGAACGATGCGTGATCGGCATGATCGACGAGCGTAGTGCGCGGGCGGGTAAGGTCCGCAACACGCGGGTCGCGTGGTGCGGCGGCCCGCCGGTGACCGATCCGGCCGGGTGAGCGCACCCGGCGGGCCGAGCAGTCGCACGGAGGTGGCGATCCGATGACGGCGATCCGATCGAGGTCCGCGCTCGCCGAGGAGCGCGGCTACTTCACCGTGGCGCAGGTGCGCGCGGCCGAGGCGGAACTGTTCACCCGGGTGCCCGAGGGCGTGCCCATGCGGCGGGCCGCGCACGGCCTGGCCAGGGTGGTCGCCGCCGAACTGCGGGAACGCACCGGTGGGGTGGCAGGACGCTCGGTGACCCTGCTGGCCGGGGCCGGGGACAACGGCGCGGACGCGCTGTGGGCGGGAGCCGGGTTGCGGGGGCGCGGGGTGGCGGTGCGCGCGATCCTGCTCACCCCCGAGCGCGCGCACGCCGCCGGGCTGGCCGCGTTCCGCCGGGCGGGCGGACGGGTCGGCACCGAGATCGGCGACCCGGACCTGGTGGTCGACGGCATCGTCGGGATCGGCGGCAAGGGGCCGCTGCGTCCGGCGGCCGCCGAGATCGTCGCGCGGGTGCGGGCTCCGATCGTGGCGGTCGACCTGCCCAGCGGAGTGGACCCGGACACCGGCGCGGTCGACGGGCCCGCGGTGCGCGCCGCGGTGACAGCGACCTTCGGCGCCCGGAAACCGGTGCACGCGCTGGCCGCGCCGTGGTGTGGGCGGATCGAATTGGTGGACATCGGATTGCGGCTGCCCGCACCGGATCTCGTCGCGCTCGCGCCCGCCGCCGTGGGGGCGCGGTGGCCGGTGCCCGCCGCCACCGACGACAAGTACACCCAGGGCGTGACCGGGGTCTGCGCGGGCAGCGCCACCTATCCGGGGGCCGCGGTGCTCGCGGTGGGCGGCGCGGTCGCGGCTACCTCCGGGATGGTGCGCTACGCGGGCAGCGCCGCCGCCCAGGTGCTCGCGCACTTCCCGGAGGTGATCGCCGCCGCCGACATCGCCACCACCGGCCGCGTGCAGTCGTGGGTGTTCGGCCCCGGCGCGGGCGTCGACGCCGCCGCTCGTGACCGGCTCGCCGAGGTCCTCGCCACCGACCTGCCGGTGGTGATCGACGCCGACGGTCTCACCCTGCTCGCCCGCGCCCCCGAGTTGCTGCGCGGCCGCGCCGCGCCGACCGTGCTCACCCCGCACGCGGGCGAATTCGCCCGGCTGACCGGCCGTGATCCCGCCCCCGACCGGGTCGGCGCGGTCCGGGAGCTGGCCGAGCGGTGGCGGGTCACGGTCCTGCTCAAGGGGCGCGCCACCCTGATCGCCCATCCGGGACGTCCGGTGCTGGTCAACGAGGCGGGCGGCTCCTGGGCGGCCACCGCGGGCGCGGGCGATGTGCTCTCCGGGATCATCGGCGCGCTGCTGGCCGCGGGCCACGACCCGGCCGTGGCCGCGGCC
>NZ_JARWRU010000070.1 GCF_029867845.1 Nocardia farcinica
CTGCTGCCCACCGCCGACGGCTGGGCCGCGGTGTCCTGTGCCCGGCCCGACGACCCGCCGCTGCTGGCCGCGCTGGCCTACGCCGACCTCGCCGACGACGATCCCTGGCCCGCCGTCGCGGCCTGGCTCGCCGGACACACCGGCGCGGAGCTGGCCGAACGCGCCGAGCTGCTCGGCATCGCCGCCTGGCCGGTCACCACCCCGCGGGCATCCGCCGTGCCCGTCCCGCTCGCGCCGCGCCCCGTCGCCGGGCTGCTGGTGGTCGACTTCAGCGCCCTGTGGGCAGGCCCCCTGTGCGCACACCTGCTCGGCCTCGCGGGCGCCCGGATCGTCAAGGTCGAGACTCCGTCGCGTCCCGACGGCGCACGGCGCGGCCACCCCGGCTTCTACCGCCTGCTGCACGGCGGCCACTCGGCCGTGCGATTCGACCCCGCCGTGCCCGGCGATCGCGCGGCCATGCACGCGCTGGCCGGCGCGGCGGACATCGTCATCGAGGCCTCCCGCCCCCGGGCACTGCGCGGATTCGGCTTGGAAGCCGAAGATTTCGTCGCCGCCGGCGCCACCTGGATCTCCATCACCGCCGCGGGGCGCGCCTCGAACCGGATCGGCTTCGGCGACGACATCGCCGCCTCCGCCGGTCTGCTCGCCCACGACGCCGACGGTCCGATGTTCGTCGGCGACGCCATCGCCGACCCGCTCACCGGGCTGACCGCCGCCGCCCTGGCCATGTCGACCCCGGCCGGGGGAGCGGGAATGCTGTGGGACGTCTCCATGACCGACGTCGTCGCGGCCACCCTGGAGCCCGCGGAAGGCCCTGCGCCGCAGGTGCCTCGCGACGGCGCGCGATGGACGGTCGAGACCGCCACCGGCCCGGCCGCCATCGCCGACCCGCGGCCGCGGCGCCCGCGCGGAGTGGTGGCCGAACCCGGTCGGGACACCGAAGCGGTGCTCGCCGAACTGGGGATATCGCGATGAACGATCCGCTCGCGCCCGTTCCCGCCTCGCGGCCTGCCGCTCGCACCCGCTGCCGTGCGCGCCGACCTCTGCCCGCGGGGTGTGCGCTCCGATGACGGACCATCTGTTCCGCGATGTCGGACTACCGTGCGGCCGAGTCGATGTCGCGGTCTCGGGTGGTCACGTGACAGCCGTCGGCGCCGGTCTGCGGGCGGGTTCCGCCGAGGTGATCGACGGCCACGGCGCACCCCTGCTCCCCGGCCTGCACGACCACCACCTGCACCTGCACGCCCTCGCCGCCCATGCCGGTTCGGTGTCCTGCGGCCCGCCGCACGTCCACACGGCCGGTGATCTCGCCGCCGCCCTGACCGCCGCGCCGGGATCGGACTGGATCAGGGGAGTGGGCTACGTCGAGACCGTGGCCGGCCTGCTCGACGCCGCCGCCCTCGACCGCCTGCACGCCCACCGACCGGTTCGCCTGCAGCACCGCAGCGGCGCCCTCTGGATTCTCAACTCGACCGCCTGCGAACGAGTTCGGCTGGACAGCGCCGACCATCCCGGCGTCGAACGCGACGACACCGGCCGCCCGACCGGCCGCCTGTGGCGCGCCGACGCCTGGCTGCGCGACCGGCTGCCCCGCACCGCACCACCCGCACTGTCCTCGGTCGCCGCGGAACTCACCCGTTTCGGCATCACCGGCGTCACCGACGCCACCCCCGACCTGTCACCCACCTCCCTGTCGGCGCTGCTGGACGCCCACCTGGCGGGCAGCCTCCCGCAGCGCCTGCACCTGCTCGGCGTACCCCTGGACGAGGAATCCGGCACACCCGTGTCCGGCCCGGCCGATGCGCCCGAGGGCGGCCCGAACGGCCGAGGCTTCCCCGACACGGTCACCACCGGCCCCTACAAGATCGTCGTCGCCGATTCCGGCCCAATGGATTTCGGCCACCTGAGCGCCCTCGTCCGCCGAGCCCACGCCCGCCGCCGCCCGGTGGCCGTGCACTGCGTGAGCCGGGTCGCCCTGCTGCTCCTGCTCGCCGTCTTCGACGAGGTCGGCACCCTCCCGGGCGACCGCATCGAACACGGCGCCCTGATCCCCGGGGACTCCGTCGGCACCCTGCGCGCCCAGGGGCAGGCGGTCGTCACCCAACCCGGCTTCCTCGCCGTCCGCGGCGACGACTACCGCCGCCGGGTCGACCCCGACGACCTGCCCGATCTCTATCGATGCCGCTCGCTGCTCGACGCAGGCATCCCCTTGGCCCTCTCCAGCGACGCCCCCTACGGCCCGCTGAACCCGTGGACGGTGATCGCCGCCGCCACCACCCGGCGCACCCCCACCGGCGAAACCCTCGGCCCGGCCGAGCGACTCACCGTCACTCAGGCCCTGCGCGCCTATCTCGCCTCGCCCGGCGACCCGGGCGGCCCCGCACGAACGATCCGGCCGGGCGCACCCGCCGACCTCGTGCTCCTCGACCGCCCCCTCGGCGAAGCGGTCCGCGCCGACGCCGATCCGGTGCGCGCCACCATGATCCGCGGCGACATCCACCACCGGCGCTGACGGCCGGAGCGCCGCTACGTCCCGTGCGCGAAGTTCGCCGAGTCCGCCCCGTGCTGCGGCCGCTCCTGCGCCCGCAATCGGGGGATCACCCGCTCGATCGCCGCCAGCAGCAGTCCGGCCAGGTCGTGACTGAAGCCGTTGCGCACCACGATCCGCAGCGCCGCCAGATCCTGGCGGTTCTCCGGGAAGGTGTAGGCAGGAACCAGCCACCCCTGCTCCCGCAGCGCCGCCGACACGTCGAACACCGAAAAGCCCGTCTCGCCCTCGGCGAGAGTGAACGCGAAGACGGGCAGTTCACTGCCGTCGGTCAGCAGCCGGAACGGCCCGAGCGCGGCGATGCCCTCGGCGAGTTCGGTGGCGACGTCCCGGCAGTACTGCTGGATGCGGGTGTAGCCGTTGCGGCCGAGCCGCAGGAAGTTGTAGTACTGGGCCACCACCTGGGCGCCGGGGCGGGAGAAGTTCAGGGCGAAGGTCGGCATCTCGCCACCGAGGTAGTTGACGCGGAACACCAGGTCGTCGGGCAGGGCCTCGACATCGCGCCACACCACCCAGCCGACGCCGGGATACACCAGGCCGTACTTGTGGCCGGAGGTGTTGATGGAGACCACCCGGGGCAGCTGGAAGTCCCAGGCCAGATCGGGGTCGCAGAAGGGGGCGATCATGGCGCCCGATGCGCCGTCGACGTGCACGGGGATGTCCAGGCCGGTGCGTTGCTGGAGGTCGTCGAGGGCGGCGCAGATGTCGGCCACCGGCTCGTAGCTGCCGTCGAAGGTGGAGCCGAGCACCGCCACCACCCCGATGGTGTTCTCGTCGCAGTGCGGCAGCGCGGACTCGGCGGTCAGGTGGTAGCGCTCGCCCTCCATCGGCACCAGCCTGGCCTCGACGTCCCAGTAGTTGGCGAACTTCTCCCAGCACACCTGCACATTCGCGCCCATGACGATGTTGGGCCGGTCGGTGGGCAACCCGTTCGCACGCCTGCGGTGCTGCCAGCGGCGCTTCATCGCCAGCCCGGCGAGCATCCCCGCCTCGCTGGAACCGGTGGTGGAGCAGCCGGGCGCGTGCTCGGGATCGGCCGCGTGCCACAGGTCGGCGAGCATGCGCACACACCGCTGCTCGAGGTCGGCGGTGCGCGGGTACTCGTCCTTGTCGATCATGTTCTTGTCGGCGCACTCGGCCATGAGCAGCTGGGCGGTCGGCTCCATCCACGTGGTGACGAAGGTGGCCAGGTTGAGCCTGGCGTTGCCGTCGAGCATCAACTCGTCGTGCACCACCTGGCAGGCGATGCTGGTGTCGAGTTCGCCGTCGGGCATCCGGTTGCGGGGGATGGTCACCGGTTCCCTGGCGAAGATCGGATTGACCGACACCTCGGCATTGCCCGGCTGGTCCTGATGGTGGGAAGGGTGCGACAACGGCATGGCGACTCCTGGTCTGCTCGGCTACCGGCCCGGGTGACGGGGGCGCTCCGACCGTGCACCCGGCGACCGGTGGGGGACCGGGCGCGCTCCGCACCACTGATCCGAGACAGTACCGCCGGCCGGGCGGCGGCCGGGGGCGCTGACGAGGAGTGTTGCCAACCAGTTGCCATTGGTCCGAGGGACGCGTTGCCCGACGGCAGCGGCGGGCATGTCAGTGAATAGTGCCGTTATGGAGATATTGCGATCTGAGCATGTCAGCGACGGATTCGGTGGAACCCCCGATGCGGGGACCGATCGTGAGATATGGCAATGATGAGCAGAGGACGCTCTACGAAAGGACAAACTCCATGAGCCAGAACGCCTCCAGGGTCGCCATCGTCACCGGCGCCGCCCGCGGTATCGGCGCCGCCGTCGCCACCCGGCTGGCGCGGGACGGATTCGCGGTCGCGGTGCTCGATCTCGACGAGCAGGCGGGCAAGCCGGTCGTCGAGC
>NZ_JARWRU010000071.1 GCF_029867845.1 Nocardia farcinica
TGGCGCGCGGTTGGGGGGCTCGGGGTACTCTCACCCCGGCCGTTTAAGGGGGGCGTCGGGCACTCGACCTTCCGGCCCCGCCACGGGCCTCGGGGGCGTAACTATTCTTTTCCGCACCCTGATTCGCTGCCCGCACTCCGGTCAGAAGCGCTCGATCTCGTAGAGGGTGGCGCCGTCCGTGTCGAAGACGACGCCGTGGTCGGTGTCGGTGAACACGAGACCGTAGACGGCCCGGTTCATGCTCTGGACCACGTTCAGCGTGTAACGCCCCTGCGCATCGGGCTTGCTCGAGATACTGCACGTCATCGGACCACCGATGTCGAGCGGCCCGTCGGGGCCGTAGTAGAAGCCCGTACAGGAGCCGCCGTTGCCGGTGAACTGCTTGGTCCCCGTTCCGTCCGAGGCGGTCCAGGTACCGACGATGGTGCTCGAATCGACGACCTCCACGGGCTGCCCATCACCCGCAGAGCCGGCCGGGTGGTCTCGCACCGCGTTCAGAAAGGTGATCCCCCCGAACAGCAACACGGCGATGATCACGACACCCACGGCGATCGTGGCCAGCGGGTTCCGGTGGTACTGGTTGACAACCTTGTCCACCACCCTGTTCTTGATGTTGACGTTGCCGCTGCCCGAGGCGTAGATGCCCTGTACGCCTTTGTTCACTTGTGCTTCCTTCCACGGTTCACGCATCGGCCGCGCGCCCGACGCTTCACGCAGTGCCGCCGCGAGCACGTCGTCGCGGGCCGCCGCGTCCTCGATGGCCTTTGCGGCCTCGTGCCGGGTCCGATTCGACACCTCCCCCTCCGTCTCACGCGCTTCCTCGAGCAATCGCCGCACAGCGGTGTCCGCGCCGAGCCGGGCCAGCACCAGATCCCGGACCCGCTCGACGCCGTGGTCGAGAGCCTCGTCGGTCAGCTGATCGAGCCTTCCGCCCACCCTGCTCGCCTTGCCCGCCGCCCAGGCGATCAGGACCCCGACCAGCATCTCCACACTCATGCGCGCTCCCCTTCCCCGCGGGCCCGCGCCACCGACCACGGCGACCGCACCACACCGGTCGTCACCATGTGCCGGACTCCCAGTCGACCGCATCGTCGATCGAGCTGTCCCCGTTGCGCCCGGCACGGCCGCCGATCTCGCTGCTGGATCCGTTGGTCCCGCAGAACGAATCGACCCGCTGCCGGACTCCGACGGCATTCGACGCGCTGAGCGTCTCCAGATCGTGCGCGGACAGCAGATCGTCGAGAGTGTCGTTCTGCTCGTCGAAACTCATCGCGGCGAACTCCGAACAGGTCACCTCTCGCGGGTCCTGTCCGCAGCCCGCCCCCACGGCCACCACCGACGCGGCGGTCAAGGCCGCCAACGCGATCCTCGCGCCCGCCTTACCGGCGCTCATCAGCTCAGCCCCGCGTACAGGACGATGCCACCGAGAATCGGCAGCGCGTAGAACGCGTCGTGCATGAAGTAGCCACCACGGCCGAGCGCGATGTAGCCGCTGTAACCGACGGAGGCCAGCCCGATCAGCACGGCGACGACGGCCCCTGAGCCGTAGAAGCCGAAGCCGGCAATACACACCATGACGCCGAACGCCGCGACGAACAGCGCGTCAACGTATCTCATCGAATCCCTTCCTCGAACTCGGCGCGGCTTCCATGGCACCCCTTGCCAGTCATGGACTCCCGCCGCTTACGCCCCACATGCAACCGTCTCGGAGTGGGCGCGGGAAGCGGAAGCGCGCAGGTCCGCACAAGCCCGTACGCACCGGATACGGCGCCGCGCGAGCAGGTCAGAAGGACGGTGAGAGGTCCGTTCGCCGCCGGATCGCCTCGACGGCTTCCCTGGCTTCTCGCGTCTGCGGATGTCGAGGTCCGAGGACGGATTCGCGGTCACGCAGGACCGCCTCGAGCCGGCTCAGCGCGCCGGAGACGTCACCGAGATCGAGCCGGATGAGGCTGTCCGAGTGCAGGATCGACAGCGTTGCCGGGTGCGCGTGCCCGAAGACCCGGCGACCGGCGGCGAGGACGACCTCCGCCAGTGACGCGGCTTCCTTCGTCGCCCCCCGGTCGCGCAGCAGGTCGACCAGGGCGTGCCCGCCCGCGATCGTCCGTGGATGGTCCAATCCCCGGACGCGCTGGTTGGTGGTCCACAGCGCCCGCATCTCCGTTTCCGCCTCGTCGACGTCGCCGAGTTCGTACAGGGTCTCCGCCCGGTACTGCCGCGATGTCAGCACCGCGGGGTGTTCTCTTCCCAGCACCCTGCCGCGCACGGTGATGATCTCGGCATAGAGCGCGGCGGCGGTCGCGAAGTCGCCACGGATACGGTGGAGGTCGGCCAAGCCGTGACGAGCTGTCAAGGTGTCGGGATTGTGCTCACCGAACAGATGCGTGCGCGCCGCGTAGGTGCTCTCCGCCAGGTGTTCCGCCTCGTCGAGGCGATTCAGATTGCGCAGCGTCCTGGCCAGATAATGTTGAGTCGTCAGCGTGTCGCTGTGCGCGGGCCCCAGCACCCGGCGACGAGCCACCACGACCCTTCGGTACAGGCGTTCGGCGTCGTCGTATCGTCCCCGGTCGTAGAACAGCCGCGCCAGATCGTGTTCGATACCCAGACGAATGGGGTCGTCGTGGTGGATCCGTCCCTCGCAGCCCCGCAGCGCCGCGGTGAAGGCGGCTTCGGCCCGGGCGTGCTGCCCCGAGGCTCTCAGGTAGGCTGCTGCGCGACCGGCCGTCTCGACCACCGATCGGACCACGGGAAGAGTCGTCGGCTGTAGCTCCACGAGCTCCAGCGGCGCTGTGCAGTGGCCGGCGAGTCCGCGCCAGCGTCCCCAGACCCGGGGATTCTCGACATCGGCGTCCCGGACCGCCGCGTGCAACAGCGTCGCGATCACCGAGAGATACGTCTCGAGCCGGCCGCCCTCCCGCGCAGCCAGCCGTGCGATGTCCCTGGCCAGCGGATGCAATTCCAGCATCTCGGGACGATCGGCGTCCGCCTCGATCCTCGACACCAGACCGAGGCCTTCCAGCGCGTGCAGTGTCTGCTGGAGCAACCGTGCGGTGAGGCCGGGGAACAGCGCCGAATCCGAGAGAATGTCGGTGCGCAGCAGGTCACCGTGCGGGATCGCCGTGCCGTCGAGGCAGGCCAGCAGGTGCAGAAGCGGCCTGGCGTGCACCAGCCCTCGGCTGGACAACAGGTCGAGGGAGAACTCGCAGCTCCGCATGATGGTGACATCGGTGACGGCCGCTGGACGACCATCGGGATTCGCGGTCAGCAGTTCCGTCGAGCCGCCACGGCGCAACGAATCGAGGTATTCGCGGTACGTCCGCGGTTCCGATCCGAACCCCGGCTCCGGCATGGATCGCGCTTCGGCCAGAAAGCGGCCGGCGAGCATCAGCGCCATCGGGTGCCCACCGAGCCGGTCCGCCAGTTCGGCCGCCTCTTCCCCCGTCCCGGCCGCATCACCTGCCAATTCGGTGAGGACCAGGCTGCCGTGATCGCGGTGCAGGCCATCCAGCCGGTGCAGTGTCATCCAGTCCGGGGAGCCGCCACCCCAGGTCGTGGCATCCCCGTCACGAGTGGTGACAAGCACAGCGCCGGAGCCGGATCGCACCGGACGCAGCCACCCGGTGCCGTCCACGAGCCGCATGTTCGGCAGCGTGAGCGACTCGCTCGGGCGGTCCGCGTTGTCCAGTACCAGAAGCCAGCGGTCGGGCAGTCGGGTCAGCCTGCGCCATATCGCGTCGGGCAGGCTGCCGTGCACCGACCGGCTCAGATCCACACCGATCCGCGCGGCCAGCGCGTACATGCCTGCGGTGACGCGCTCGGAATCCGTGGCGTCCAGCCAGAACACGGAAATCTGCTGCGCCATACACGATTCGGCGACCTTGAGTGCGATCGAGCTCTTCCCGCTGCCGCCGAGACCGCACAGGACGTGCACTCGGCACGTGCGTGCATCCGCATCGAGGACCGTGCTCGCCAGACGCGCGACCAACTCGTCGCGACCACGCAGCGTCGGCTGCGCCTGCAACCGGTCCACGGGAGCGTGCGTCGAAACCGCTTGCAGCAGAGCCGGGTAGGTCGCCGCATGCACGACCGCGGCGGAACGATCCTGCGATCGCCGTGCGCGGCGCAACGCCGCCTCCCAGTGGGGTGCGGCACTCTCCTGCCCCAGCGCGGCCAGGATCGCGCGCAGCAGCCCGGATGGCTGCAAGGCAGGCAGATGACGCCCCACCAGGTATCCGCTCAGCGTGCCCGACGGGATGCCCGCCTTCCTCGCCAGCTCTCGAACGCTGAGGTTGCTGCGCTCCCTGGCCAGACGCAGTTCGGCCGCGAAATCCTGGCGGGTGAGGACCCGCCGCGGGTCGGGCGCGTCCGACTCCGGCCGAAAGAGGTTGTCCTGCAGTGCCTCGGCGCTTTCGTCCCCACAGCGATCGGCCATGCTTCCTCCCTCCGCCTCGCACACAACCGTAACGCGGCTTGCCCGTACGGCCTGTACGGCGTTGTACGGATACACATCTCGCGCGACCTGTGGCAGGGAAGCCGGCGCCGGGCCGTCTCCTCGATGTCAGGTCCGCGCGTTGCGGGCGGTGCCTCGGTGAGCGGGGACGGTGGCGGGGTCCTCGGGCCAGGCGTGTTTGGGGTAACGGCCGCGCAGGTCGGCGCGGACCTGCGGCCAGCCGGTGCGCCAGAAGGAGGCCAGGTCGGCGGTCACCGCGACCGGACGCCGGGCCGGGGAGAGCAGGTGCAGGACGACGGGGACCCGGCCGCCGGCCAGGCGCGGGGCCTCGGCCCAGCCGAAGACCTCCTGGACCTTCACCGCGAGCACCGGCGGGTCGGCGGCGTAGTCGAGGCGGACGCGGCTGCCCGAGGGCACCTCGAGCCGTTCGGGTGCGAGCTCGTCGAGGCGGGCGGCCTCGGGCCAGGGCAGCAGGCGGCGCAGGGCCTGGCCGGCGTCGACACGTTCGAGGTCGGCGCGGCGGCGGGCGGCGGCCAGTTCGGGGCCGAGCCAGAGCTCGGCGGCGGCAAGCAGGGCGTCGTCGTCCACGGCGGGCCAGGGGTCCCCGAGGGTGCGGTGCAGGAAATCCAGGCGCAGGCGCAGGGCGACGGCCTCGGCATCCCAGGACAGCACGCCGGGGCCGAGGGAGCGCAGACCTCGCAGGACGGCCTCGGACAGGGCGCGTGGATCGGGATCGGCGATCGGCTTGCGGGACAACACGATCGCGCCGAGCCGCTGGACCCGCCGGGCCACCACGTCGCCGTCGACCCAGTCGATCTCCGCCGCCTCGGCCACCAGGCCGGCCGCCGCGCTCCTGGCCAGCGCCTCGTGGGCGCCCCCCCCCGCCCCCCCCCCACCCCCCGGGCGGGGCCGGGGGGCGGGGGGGCCCCCCCCCCGGCCGCCCAAGCCGGCCCCC
>NZ_JARWRU010000072.1 GCF_029867845.1 Nocardia farcinica
CCCGGCGGCGGGGCCCGCGCCGGGGGCGGCTCCTTCTGCGCGCCCCCTTCCGGGGGGGGGGGTACCCGGGGGCGGCGCAACCGGCGCCCGCCCGCCTCGGCCACGGCGGCGGCGAGGGCGGGGGTGGACGGGCCGCCCGCCATCGGGGCGCCGACGAGCGGCAGGGGCAGTTCGCGCAGGTCGAGCATGAGCGGCCTTTCCGTCGGGAGCCCGATGGGGTGGCGATCAGGTCGTGCCGGTCACCACGCCGTGGTCGGTTGCAGCACAGCCTCTTCCAGCGCCTGGGTGCGCCAGGCGGTGACCTTCTGGTACTCGGGGTCGGCGACCATGTCGCAGAACACCTGCCGTGAGGGGTAGCGGACCAGGATCACCGCGTCCCACGCCTGGCCCTGCTCGGCCACCAGCGCGCTCGACCCGTCGCCCGCGTAGAGCACCTCGGCGCCGTAGCGCGGGGCGAAGGTCTGCCGCACCGCGTCGGCATAGCGGGCGTACAGCTCCCGGCCACCGGGGGCGAAGCGCAGCAGGTTGAGCATCACCACCGGTCCGCCGGGGTCTTCGGCGAGGAAACGTTTCAGATCGGTACCGCGGGGGTCGACAGCCATGTGCCCAGTATTCGCGTCCCGATTCGGAGCCGATCATGCGGGTACGGCCGCGGCAAGGAGACAGCCCGCGAACGGACGGAGAGCAAGCGATGGCAGAACAGGTCGGCGACTACGTGCTGCGGCGATTGCGGGAATGGGGGGTGAAGCAGGTCTTCGGTTACCCGGGCGACGGCATCAACGGCCTGATCGGGGCATTCGGGCGGGCAGGTGACGAGCCCGCGTTCATCCAGTCCAGGCACGAGGAGATGTCGGCCTTCGAGGCCGTCGGCTACGCGAAGTTCAGCGGTGAGGTCGGGGTCTGCGTGGCCACCTCGGGGCCGGGCGCGATCCACCTGCTCAACGGCCTCTACGACGCCAAACTCGACCACGTGCCGGTGGTGGCCATCCTCGGGCAGACCGCGCGCAGCGCCATGGGCGGCAGCTACCAGCAGGAAGTCGACCTGCAGAGCCTGTTCAAGGACGTCGCCTCCGACTACCTGGTCGAGGTCAACGTCGCCGAGCAACTGCCGAACGCGCTGGACCGGGCCATCCGCACCGCTCGCAGCCGCCGCGCGCCCACCGCGCTCATCATTCCCGCCGACCTGCAGGAGGAGAAGTACCAGCCGCCCGCGCACGCCTTCAAGGAGGTGCCATCCAGCCCGCCGGACGCGGCGACGGCCGCGACCATCACCGCCGACCCCGCGCAGATCGGGCGCGCCGCCGAGCTCCTGAACGCGGGCGAGCGGGTGGCGATCCTCGTCGGGCAGGGCGCGCGCGGCGCGGCCGAGCAGGTGCGGGAGGTCGCCGAACTGACCGGGGCGGGGGTGGCCAAGGCGCTGCTCGGCAAGGACGTGCTGCCCGACGACCTGCCGTACGTCACCGGGGCCATCGGCCTGCTCGGCACCAGGCCCAGCTACGAACTCATGCGCGACTGCGACACCCTGCTCATCGTCGGCTCCAACTTCCCCTACTCGCAGTTCCTGCCCGAGTTCGGTGCGGCCCGCGCGGTGCAGGTCGACATCGACGGCAGCATGATCGGGATGCGCTATCCCACCGAGGTCAATCTGGTCGGCGATGCCAGGCAGACGCTGAGCGAGCTGATCCCGCGGCTGGAGCGCAAGACCGATCGCGCGTGGCTCGAGCGCGTCGAAGCGAACGTGGCGCGCTGGTGGGACGTCCTGGAGCGCCAGTCCATGCTGGAAGCGCGCCCGGTGAACCCGATGCGGGTGGTCTGGGAGCTCTCGCGGCAGATCCCCGGCGACGCGATCGTCACCGCCGACTCCGGCTCGTCCACCAACTGGTACGCCAGGTGCCTGCGCATGCGTGAGCGGATGCGGGGCTCGTTGTCGGGCACCTTGGCGACCATGGGCGCCGGCGTGCCGTACGCGATCGGGGCCAAGTTCGCCCATCCCGACCGGCCCGCCGTCGCGCTGGTCGGCGACGGCGCCATGCAGATGAACGGCGCGGCCGAGCTGCTGACCATCCGGCGCTACCACGACCGGTGGACCGATCCCCGGCTGGTGGTCTGCGTGTTCCACAACAACGATCTCAACCAGGTCACCTGGGAGCTGCGCGCCATGGGCGGCGCGCCGAAATTCGAGGAATCGCAGTCGCTTCCTGACGTGAGTTACGCCGAGCTGGCCCGCGCCTGCGGCCTGCACGCGATCGCCGTCGACGATCCCGGCGACCTGGCCGCGGCCTGGCGTGCGGCGCTGGCCGCCGATCGGCCGACCGTGCTCGACGTGCGCTGCGACCCCGAGGTCCCGCCCATTCCGCCGCACGCCACCTGGGAGCAGATGAAGTCCACCGCCGAGGCGGTGCTGCGCGGCGACCCGGATGCCTGGCACATGGTCGCGCAGGGTGTGAAGGCCAAGGCTCAGGAGTTCGTCGCGGGCCGCTGACGGGGGCGTCCCGCTCAGCGGACAGGGCTGCGAAAAGCGCAGCACAATTTGGTCGCGGTATGACAATATTGCGCCGCGTGTGCCGGAGCGGCCGGCGCGGCGGTCAGGAGGCTGAGCAGGTGGGCGTGTATGTGGTGACGGGGTCGGCGTCGGGCATGGGCCGGGCGGTGGTCGAGAAACTGCGCGCCGCCGGTCACACCGTGGTCGGCTTGGACCTCCGCGACGCCGAGGTCGTCGCCGACCTGTCCACGCCACGGGGGCGTGCCGACGCCGTCCGCGCCGTGCTGGAGCAGACCGGCGGCACGCTCGACGGCGCGGTGCTCGCCGCCGGGCTCGGCCCGACGCCGGGCAAGGACCGCCCCCGGCTGATCTTCCAGGTCAACTACCTGGGTGTGGTCGAACTGCTCGACGGCTGGCGCGACGCGCTCGCGAAGAGCGGTGCGGCCAAGGTCGTGGTCTTCGGGTCCAATTCCACGACAACCACCCCGCTGGTGCCGCGCCGGGCCATCCGCGCCCTGCACGCGGGCGATGTGGACAAGGCGGTGCGTTCGCTGCGCGTGTTCGGCAAGCAGGCTCCCTCCATCGCCTACGGCGCTTCCAAGATCGCGGTGTCGCGCTGGGCGCGACGCAATGCCGTCACCGCGCGCTGGGCGGGCGCGGGCATCCGCCTCAACGTCCTCGCGCCGGGCGCGATCCTCACCCCGCTGTTGGAGAAGCAGCTCGCCACCCCGGCCGAGGCCAAGATCATCAAGGCCTTCCCGGTGCCGATCGGCGGCTTCGGCGACCCGGGCCATCTGGCCGACTGGGTGCAGTTCATGCTGTCGGACTCCGCGAGCTTCCTGTGCGGCAGCGTGATCTTCGTCGACGGCGGCTCCGACGCCTACTTCCGCGCCGACGACTGGCCCACCTCGGTCCCGTTGCGCAAGCTCGTCTCCTACGGCCTGCGTTTCCGCGGCTTCAAGCCCCTGCGCTGACCCGCTCGGCCGCGAGGGCCGGGCAGGGTGGATGTGTCGGCGCCGCCGCACATCTCGCGTGGGAACCTCGGGATGGTGGTCGGCGTGCTGGTCGAAGGCACCTCGCGGCCCACGGTGGCCGAGCGTGTGGA
This sequence comes from Nocardia farcinica, assembly GCF_029867845.1. Taxonomy (GTDB): domain Bacteria; phylum Actinomycetota; class Actinomycetes; order Mycobacteriales; family Mycobacteriaceae; genus Nocardia; species Nocardia farcinica_A. Next base: position 3,588 of record NZ_JARWRU010000072.1, read on the forward strand.
GCCGCCGATCGGCGGTGGAGAACAATCAGTTATATGATGTAGCTGTTGACCGGTGGGTCGCCCGACTCATCCGCATCCGCGAAACCGCACGAGAGCCGTTCTCGTCCCGAGGTATCGAGGTGAGCTGTGACCAGCGCTGTTTCGGTCGATGGCACGCATGGTCGTGTTCGCGCCCCCAAGACCGCCGAACTCATCGCCCGCCGGCTCCGCGGCGAGATCGTGCGTGGCGTGCTGAAGCCCGGCGACACCCTGCCGCCCGAGTTGGTGCTCGGCAAGCAGTTCGGTGTCTCGCGCCCGACCCTGCGTGAGGCGTTCCGAATTCTCGAGAACGAATCCCTGATCGTGGTGCGCCGAGGCTCGCGCGGCGGCGTGCAGGTCTCCTCGCCCGATCCCGCCGTGGCCGCGCGCCATGTCGGACTGTTGTTGCAGATGTCGGCCACCACCCTGGCCGATGTCTACGAGGCGCGCATGGTGCTCGAGCCCGCCGCGGTGCGGATGCTCGCCCGGCGTCACACCGACGAGGATCTGACGGCGCTGCGGGAGGCGGTCGCCGAACTGAAGGCGCTGGTCGCCGAGGGCACCGGAAGCGCGCGGTTCGACGAGTGGTCGCGGGCGGTCTTCCGGTTCCACGATCTGCTCATGGAGCGGGCGGGCAACAAGACGCTGGCCCTGCTGGCAGGCGTGCTGCGGGAGGTGGTCTCGGTGCACATGGACGCCGCGGTGCGCCGCTCCGCCGACCACGCCGAGATCGTGTCCCGGTTCCGCAAGACGCCGCGGGCGTTCACCAAGGTCGTGTCGCTGATCGAGGCGGGCGACGCCGACGCGGCCGAGCAGTTCTGGCGTGGTCACCTGGTGAAAGCGGGCAAGAACATGCCGTGGGGCACGCTCGCCACCGAATCGGTCGTCGATCTGTTCGACTGACGCCGCTCGTCTCGCGAAGTCGGCCCGGCACATCAGCGCTCGTGTGCGGCGGACGCTCCTGCTGCCGGGGTGCTGGGCGTCTTCGCGGTCCGCTGTCGAACATCACGCAGGGCGACCTGTACCCGGAGATCCGGCTTCACGGTCGGTGTGCGCCGTTCACCTGTCCATCGAATACAACTAGGTATAATAGGTGAACCTTTGATGCGATGAGGAGCGGGCATGGATCGGGAGCACGAGGAGCTGCGTGAGGTCGTGCGCCGCTACCTCGCCGAGAAATCGGATCTGTCCGGCATGCGGAAGCTGGTGCAGACCGGGCGGTTCCGCGACGAGGCGGTGTGGTCGCAGCTGGCGCGGCAGCTCATGGCGCAGGGCATCGCCGTCCCGGAGAGCTACGGCGGAGCGGGCTACGGGCCGGTCGAGCTGAGCATCGTGCTCGAGGAGATGGGGCGGTCGCTGGTCGTCTCGCCGTACTTCGCCACGGTGGCCCTGGCCGGACAGCTGCTGACCGCTTCCGCCGACGCCGCGGCGCGGCAGGCGTGGCTGCCCGGCATCGCCGACGGCTCGGTGACCGCGACCGTGGCGATCGGCGACGCGACCGGTGAGATCGCGGCGGACGCGGTGACGACGGTCGCCACCCGCGCGCCGGACGGCTGGCGGTTGACCGGCCGCAAACGGTTCGTGATCGACGGGACCACGGCCGATCTGCTGGTCGTCGCCGCCCTGGCCGACGGAGAACCCGCCCTGTTCACCGTCGAAGGCGCGGC
>NZ_JARWRU010000073.1 GCF_029867845.1 Nocardia farcinica
CCCCCCCCCCCCCCCCAAAAAATACACCCCCACAACCACCAACACCCCCCACAAACCCAATACCACCCCCCCCCTCCAAACGCCCCCCCCCCCCCCCGGCGCCGCGACATCGGCGATCGACCTGATGGGCGGCCTGGCCGACATCAGCCACATGGCGCTGCAACGGGCGATCCTCGGGCTGCACGCCACCGCGCGCGAACACGGCCTCGACAGCCCGGCATGGGACGCCGCGCTGGCGGAGTTCCTCGCCGAGCAGGGCTTCCACGCCGACGCCGAACTCGATCTCACCTGCCCGCGCTGGTCGGAGGCGCCCGAGCGGGTCAGGGCGATGATCGCCGCCATGCTCGAGCACGGCACCCCGCCCGCCGACCCCGACGTGACCCTGGTCGAGCAGCGCAGACGTTACGAGGACGAGCTGGCCGCCGTGCGGGCCAGGGTGCGCGCCACCCCGCTGACCCGGTGGAAGTTCGCCAAGGCGGTCGACAAGCACGTCGACCGGATGCGGCGCTACCTGGTGGCCAGGGAACGGATGCGCGAGTTCTCCTCCCAGTGCTATGCCGTCGTGCGGGCCTACGTGGTGGAGGCGGGCGCGCGGCTGGCCGCGGCGGGTGTCCTCGACGACGCCGACGACGTCTTCCAGCTGACCATCCACGAACTCACCGACCTGGTGGCCGGGCGCGTCGGCATCGCCGATCTGAGCGGCGAGATCGCCTACCGGCGGGCCATGTACCAGGGTTACCGCGACCTGACCCCGCCGCACGAGCTGGGCGGCGGCGTGACCGTCGGCGCGGTCCGCGAGATCGGCGAGGGTGACCTGAGCGGGCTCGGGTGCAGCCCCGGCGTGGCCGAGGGCGTGGCCAGGGTCATCACCTCGCTCGCCGACATCGACCGGCTGCGCGAGGGCGACATCCTGGTCACCCGCTTCACCGATCCCGGCTGGACGCCGGCCCTCGGGCTGGTCGCCGCCGTGGTCACCGAGGTCGGCGGAATGCTCTCGCACGCGGCGGTGATCGGGCGCGAGTACGGGATCCCCGCCGTGCTCAACGTCGCCGGGGCCACCTCCGCCATCCGATCCGGGCAGCGCATCCGCGTCGACGGGTCGACCGGTGTGGTCACCGTCCTGTCGCCTGCCGACGAAACCGCCCAGGAGGCAGCGGCTTCCGGCGCGGAAACCGAACCGACGCCCGCGCGGCGCCCCGCACCGAAAGGCGATGATCCCCTGACCGCACGCAAACGCCTGATCTGCATCGCGGGAGGCGACGGCTCGGGCAAGACGACGCAGGTGGCGCGGATCGCCGCCGAATTCGAGGCCCGCGGCCAGTCCGTGGCCGCGGTGACCATCTGGGACGCCTTCCTCGACCCGAAGGTGTCCTCGAAGCTGCCGTGGCGCGAGCCCTCGGAGATCTACGGCTACCTGAGCATGCTCACGCCGCTGAGCCGGGCGCACTTCCTGTTCCACGCCATGCAGTTGTCGCTGGATCTGGCCGCGGCCCGCGGCGCGGACATCGTGCTGGCCAACGCCTACTGGTACAAGTACTACGCCACCGAGGTCGCCCACGGCGGCGACCCGGCCGTGCTGCGGCAGTAGACCGCGGGCTTCCCACAGCCGGACCGCACCATCTAACAGGCCGTCTCCCCGGCCGCCGCCCTCGGCCG
>NZ_JARWRU010000074.1 GCF_029867845.1 Nocardia farcinica
TGCGCACCGGCCTGGCCCGCGCCGACGGCTCGCCGGGCGGTTTCGAGGCCATGGCCGCCCGCATGGTCGACGCCCAGGCTCCCGCCGTCGCCGCCCGGCTGCGCGCCCTGGCCCGAGGCGATCGCGGCGCCCCCGGCCGCCCACGCCACGTGCTGGCCGAACTGGCCTTCCTGCACCTGCTGGCCACCGCCCACCGCGACCTCGACGCCCTGCCCCCGGCCGTGGCCGCCACGGTGCGCACCCACATCGGCTACCCGATGCCCACCGCGACCGTGCGCACCGAACCCGCCGTCCGCGACCACTGGATGACGCTCGGACAGCGGGTCGGCGCCGAGGACCGCCTGCACACCCGCCGCACCTGGCTGCTTGGCCGCCGCAGCGGGCGCTTGGCCCTGCTGGTCGAGCACAGCTTCGGCGACGAGCCGTCCTTCCCCGCCTCCGCGCCCCCGCCCGGCCGTGTGGTCGACGCCGAGGTGCACTACTACCCCGGCGTCCCGCCGCTGCGCGCGTTGTGGGGAGTGCGGCACGGCGCCGAGGAGCCCTTCACCACGATCCCCGCCGCCCCGGCGGTCTCGGTTCCCGCCGGGCGCGCCGTTGCGGCGGAGCGGGCGGGCTCGGCCTGTGCGGCGGCGCTGACGGCCTACGCGGAGGCGCTGGCGATCGATCCGTGGCTGCGGTCGTGGCCGGTGCTGCTGCGGGGGGTGGTGCCGCTCATCGAGGGCGACCGCACGGCGGTGGTGGACGCGACGGGCGCGGCCCTGCCACTGATCGGCACGGACCCGCCGTGGCGGATGCTCGGGGCCGCGGGCGGACATCCGGTGACCGTGCTCGGCGAATGGACCGGCGAGGGACTGGTCCCGATCTCGCTGCACGGGAACGGCGAGAGCATCGACGTGCTGGAGCCGGACGCCACGCCGGACACGACACGCACCACCGGCCCGGCGACCACCGGCCCCGGCACCGACGAACTCACCACCACCGCGCTGCTCGGCACCGCGCGGCGACGGCTGGACGCGAGCGCCCTGCCCGCCCCCGTGGCCGAGCTGATCGTCGGCCGGGCAGGCGAGCCGCCCCGCGTCCTGCTCGAAGCCGCCGCGCTGCGGGGGAACTACGAACGGGCCGCCCGCCGGCCCGACACCGCCAGCCC
>NZ_JARWRU010000075.1 GCF_029867845.1 Nocardia farcinica
CGGCCGCCCCCCCCCCCCCCGGCCCGCGCCCCCCCCCCCCCCCCCGGGGGGGGGCCCCCCCGCCCCCGGGGCCCCCGCCGCCCCCCCCCCGGGCCCGCCGCCCCGGCGGCCCCACGGCGGCGAGGTCGACGTGGGCGGCGACCAGGTCGGTCATGGCGGCGACGGCGACGGTGGCGGCGGACCCGTGCTCGACGGCGGGGATGAGACCGAGGTGGCGGGAGGGGACCTCCAGTTCCGCCATGCGCGGCAACGCGCCGAGCACAGGCAGGCCGACGCGGGCGCAGGCGGCACGCAGCACGTGTTCGTGCCGTTCGCTGCCGACCCGGTTGAGGATCACCCCGCCCAGCCTGATGCCGCTGTCGAAGGTGGCGAAGCCGTGCAGCAGGGCGGCCAGGCTCTGGCTGTGCCCGCGCGCGTCCACGACCAGCACCACCGGGGCGCCGAGCAGGCTCGCCACCTGGGCGGTCGAGCCCTCGGCCACCGGGCGCGCGTCGTCCTCGTCGATCCGGCCGTCGAACAGACCCATGACGCCCTCGACGATCGCCAGATCGCAGCCCGCGCTGCCGTGCCGGTACAGCGGCGCCACCCGGTCGGCGCCGACCAGCACCGGGTCGAGATTGCGGCCTGGCCTGCCTGCGGCCAGGCCGTGGTAGCCGGGATCGATGTAGTCGGGACCGACCTTGAACGGCGCGACCCGGTGCCCCGCCCGGCGCAGCGCGCCGATCAATCCCGTTGCCAGCGTGGTCTTTCCGCTCCCCGACGCCGGGGCCGCGATGACGACGGCTCGGGCCGCCTGTCCTGCCGGGGCGGCTGTTCCCCCGGGAGCGGACCCCGGCACCCGGCCGTTCACCACTCGATGCCGCGCTGGCCCTTGCGGCCCGCGTCCATCGGGTGCTTGAGCTTGGTCATCTCGGTGACCAGGTCGGCGGCGTCGAGCAGGACCTGCGGTGCGTCGCGTCCGGTGATGACGACGTGCTGGTTGCCGGGCCGATCGACCAGGGTCGTCACGACCTCGTCCACGTCCACCCAGCCCCACTTCAGCGGGTAGGTGAACTCGTCGAGCACGTAGAAGCGGTGCTCCTCGGCGGCGAGACGGCGCTGGATCTCCCGCCAGCCCGACAGCGCGGCGGCGGCGTGGTCCTCCTCGCTGCCCTGCTTGCGCGTCCACGACCAGCCCTCGCCCATCTTGTGCCACTGCACCGGACCGCCCGCGCCGGTCCGCTCGTGCAGTTCACCGAGAGCACGGAAGGCGGCCTCCTCGCCCACCTTCCACTTGGCGCTCTTGACGAACTGGAAGACCGCCACGTCGAAGCCCTGGTTCCAGGCGCGCAGCGCCATGCCGAACGCCGCGGTCGACTTGCCCTTGCCCGGACCGGTGTGCACCGCCAGCACCGGTCGATTGCGGCGCTGCCGCGTGGTCAGCCCGTCGTCGGGCACCGTCTCCGGCACACCCTTCGGCATGTCCCGCTCCTCGTCTCCCCGTGCCGCACCGACCCGTTCGGCCGGTATCGGCGATGTCGTGTACCGCTCACGCCGCGCGCCCGCCCGTGGCACGCTCCGTTCCCGCCCTGACCACCTCGGCGACGGCCACGCCCGTCAGCTCGCCGAGGCGGACCACACTGCCGCGCAACGACCGCGCCAGCTCGGCGGCCAGGCCGAGCCGGATCATGCCGCGCTCGCAGTCCACCACCATCGAGGTGACGCCCGCACCCGCCAGCAGTCCCGCCGCGATCTTGGCCCGGCCGACCGGATCCGTGCCGCCGGTGGCGCGTCCGTCGGTGAGCAGCACCAGCATCGGGCGCCTGCGCGGATCACGGACCCGCTCGCGGCGCACCACCTCGCGGGCCTTCAGCAGTCCGGCCGCCAGCGGCGTCTTGCCACCGGTGCGCATGCCCGCCAACCTGCGCACCGCGATGTCCACCGAATTGGTCGGCGGCAGCACCAGTTCCGCCTCGGCGCCGCGCACGCTGATCACCGCCACCTTGTCGCGCCGCTGGTAGGCGTCGCGCAGCAGGGCGACGACCGCGCCGGTCACCGCCGACAGCCGGTCCCGCGCGGCCATCGACCCCGAGGCGTCGACCACGAAGACCACCAGATTGCCCTCGCGCCCTTCGCGATACGCGCCGCGCAGATCCTCGGGGGCCAAGACGATCCCGCCGCCCGCCCGCTCGCGCAGGTGCTGGCGCGGGGCGGCGGCGAACACGGTTCCCAGCAGGTGCAGGCCGGTGCCCGGCTCGGTGGTGGCGCGCACCACCCGGCCGTTGCGGGTCTGGGCCCGGGAGCGGCGACCGGGGGCGCCCTCGCCGACACCGGGCACCTCCCAGCGCGGTGGCCGGGCGGCGCCGGAAGCCGGTGTGCCCGAACGGCCTGCACCGGAATTCCCGGCACCGCGACCACCGGGACCGGTGCCGTCGGGATCGTCGTCCGGGTCCGGCTCGCCGCCGGTGGAATCGCCGTCGTGTGGATCCTCACCGGGGGGATCCTCACCGGGGGAATCATCGCCCGGCACATCGTCACCGCTGTCGCCGTCCCGGTTCTCCGGCGGGCCGGGAGGCGAATCCGGTTCGGGCGCGGGCGGTCGCGCCTGGTCGACCGCCTCGGCGGCCTCCCGCATGGCCTGTTCGAGCTGTTCCTCGCTGATCCCCGGCTCGTCGAAGGGGTCGCGGCGACGGCGGTGCGGCAACGCCAGTTCGGCGGCCACCCGCACATCCTGCTCTTCGACCGCGTCCGCGCCGCGCCAGGCGGCGTGCGCGGTGGCAGTGCGCGCCACCACCAGGTCCGCGCGCATGCCGTCGACATCGAAACAGGCGCACAGCGCGGCGATGCGGCGCAGTTCGGCGTCATCGAGCGCGATCTGGGCCAGCCGATCGCGCGCCCGCAGAATACGTTCGGCGACATCCCGGTCGGCGGCGGCATAGCGGGCCGCGAATCCCGCCGGATCGGCCTCGTAGTCGAGCCGTCTGCGCACCACCGCCATGCGGGTGTCCACCTCGCGGGAGGCGGCCACATCGACGGTGAGGCCGAACCGGTCGAGCAGCTGCGGGCGCAGCTCGCCCTCCTCCGGGTTCATGGTCCCCACCAGCACGAACCGCGCCGGGTGCGAGTGCGACACCCCGTCGCGCTCCACGTGCACCCGGCCCATGGCGGCGGCATCGAGCAGCACGTCCACCAGATGGTCGTGCAACAGGTTCACCTCGTCCACGTACAGCACGCCGTGATGGGCGGCGGCCAGCAGACCGGGCCGGAACGCCTGCTCGCCGTCGCGCAGCACCCGCTCCAGATCCAGCGAGCCCACCACGCGGTCCTCGGTGGCGCCGACCGGCAGTTCCACCAGCCGCGCGGGCCGGGCGCCGGTCTCGTCCACCACCGGCGGCAGCAGGTTCGCCAGCGCGCGCACCACGGTCGACTTGGCGGTGCCCTTCTCGCCGCGCACCAGCACACCGCCGATACCCGGGTGCACGGCGCACAGGATCAGCGCCAGTTGCAACTGCTCCTGGCCGACCACGGCGGAGAACGGGAAACCGGCCTCCGAGCCGGTCGCGGGCACGACGTCGGCCTGCGCCGGTTCGGCGGCGGACCGTTCGGCATGGGACAAGGACATGGCCCTACCCTAGGCGGGCGCGCGCACGGTGTGACCGGCCACCCTGCGCCGACGGCCGTGGCGCTCAGCGGCTCCCGGGCGGCGACGGGGGCGACGGATGGGCGTCGCGGTCGTCGACGCGCCAACCGGGCCCGAGAAAGAACTCCGCGTAGGCGACGGGCAGCGCGTCCCGCTCCCGGACGATGGTCAGCAGCTCGGCGTACCAGGCCACGTAGGCGGGGTCGGGCTCACGCGACGGCAGCACCGGCAGAGTCTCGAGAATCAGCGCGGCCACCCGCTCGGCGGGCCACGAGGCCGTCACCGCGGCGCCCGCGAAGGCCGGGCCCGCCGCCGAGGTGTAGTGCAGCACCGACTTCCACGCGGTCTCCTCGTACCCGCGGGTCAGCGCGTGGATGGCAGCGGCCTCGCCGACCGCGAGCCGCCAGCTCGTCCCCGACGGACTCACGCCGGGCAGCACTCGCACCCGGTGGAAGCCGAGCCGGTGCAGGGCCGCGACGCCGTCGAGCAGCCGCAGTGGGATCCGGTGGTAGCACCTGCGCCGGGCGGCGGCCGCGGCGGCGGCTCCGTAGGCGACGAGCAGGATCTCCTCGAGCGTGGTGGGGGTGCTCGCGAGCGTGTCCACCGCGACCTCGACCGCCTCCTCCAGCGGCCGGCCGAAGGCACCCGCTCCGATCAGCGGGAAAGCCGCCGAGCGGGCGCCGAGTTCTCCCGCGACCCGCAGCGCACGCCGGTAGCAGGTCTCCAGCAGCAGTCGATCCCCCGGCCGACCCGCATGTCTCGGGCCGACGGCGTGGACGAGCCAGGTGGCGGGCAGATCGCCCGCCGAGGTCCACCCGGCATCGCCCGGGCACAGGCCCGAGGGATAGCGGGTCAGGCTTTCGCGGCGCACCGCCGGGCCGGCGACCCGGTGGATGGCGCCGTCCACCCCGCCGCCGTCCCCGCGCAGAGACGGGGGCGCGGCGGTGACGATCACATCCGCCGCGACGGTGGTGATGTCGCCGTCGACGATCGTCAGGTCCGCCGGTGTGCCCGCCGCGTCCATGACTGTCCTTTCGCGG
>NZ_JARWRU010000076.1 GCF_029867845.1 Nocardia farcinica
GCTCAGGGGCGGAGAGCTCGGGGGCGGAGAGCTCGGCCTCGACCTGTTCGTCGGACAACCGCATGACCTCCAGGAAGAGCCGGGCCACCCGCTCGGCGCGGTCGCCGTCGAGTTCGGTGAGCCGCTGCGCGAGCCCCTCGATGGTGCGGCGGCCGAAGATCTCGGCCACCGTCAGCCGGGGCACGTCCAGCCAGCGGCGGACCTTGGCGACGAAAGCGGTGGCCAGCACCGAGTCGCCGCCGAGGGCGAGGAAGTCGTCGGTGACGCCGAGCGGGCGGGTGCTCAGCACGGTGCCGAGGATCTCCACGAGCGCCTCCTCGACCGGGGTGCGCGGCGCGACGGCGGCCGAGCGCTCCTCCCCTGTCACCAGCGTGGCGGCCGCGGCACGGTCGTACTTGCCGTTGGCGGTCAACGGCAGCGCGTCGAGCACGGCGACGGTGCGCGGGATCATGTGCGGCGGCAGCGCTTCGGTCAGCTGCTCGCGCAGCGTCTCGCCGTCGACGCCGTCGGTCGCGGTGACCGCGGCGCGCAGCTCACGGCCGTCGGACCAGGCGACCGCGCCGGTGACGGCGGGCAGACCGAGCAGCCCGGCCTCGACCTCGCCGAGTTCCACGCGGTAGCCGCGGATCTTGACCATGTGGTCGGCGCGGCCCAGAAAGTCCAGGAAGCCGCCGGGCAGATAGCGCACCATGTCGCCGGTGCGGTACCAGCGCATACCGTCATGGGTGAGGAAGCGGTCGGCGGTGCGCTCCGGGTCGCCGCGGTAGCCGTCGGCCACGCCGGCGCCGCCGATCCACAACTCACCGGGGACGCGGTCGGGCCGGTCCCGGCCGACAGCGTCGACCACGCGGCAGCGCACGCCGTCCAGCGGCACGCCGTAGGGCACGAAAGTCGCGTCGGCGGGCACGTCGGGCGCCTCGCACACGGTGGAGTGGATGGCGGTCTCGGTGGTGCCGCCGAGGCCCGCGATCCGGCACTCGGGCAGCTGCGCGAGCACGCGGTGCAGCAGCGAGACGTCGACCTTGTCGCCACCCATGATGATCACCCGTAGCCGCGCCGGCAGCGGGGCGTTGTCGAGCAGCATGCCCAGGATCGAGGGCACACAGTTGAGCACCGTCACCCCGGCGTCGGCCAGCAGCCGGCTCCAGGTGTCGACCTTGGCGTCGGCGTCGTCGGTGGGGACCACGACCGCGCCGCCCACCGCGAGCAGGCCGAAGATGTCGAAGACCGACAGGTCGAACTCCAGCGAGGAGACCTGCAGGCTGCGGTCGTTCGCGCCCAGCGCGTAACGGCGCACCAGATCGGTCAGGGTGGCCACCGCCGCGCGGTGCGGCACCTGCACGCCCTTGGGCAGACCGGTGGAGCCGGAGGTGAACAGCACGTAGGCCGGCGCGTCGGCGGGCACCACGACCGGCGCGGCGGGCGCGGCGGCGCGCGCGAGGTCCAGCGCGAGCACGGTGTGCGCCGAATCCGCCCAGCGCTCGGCGCGATCGGTGACGATCGCGGCCGGGGTGGCCACCGAGGCGATGCGCTCGCGGCGGGCCCGCGGCTGGGTGGGCGCCATCGGCACGTACGCGGCGCCCGCGATGAGCACGCCGAGCGCGGCCACCACCTGGTCGCCGCCCTTGGGCAGGTCGACGATCACGGTGTCGCCCGCGCCGACGCCCGCGTCCAGCAGCGCACCGGCGACGCGGCGGGCCTCGCGCGCGAGTTCGGCGTGAGTCCAGGTGCGGGCGTCGGTGATGACGGCGGGGGCGTCGCCGCGGCGCTCGGCCTCGGCGAGGAAGTGCCCGTGCAGGGTGCCGTCGAAGAATTCGGTGGCGGGCAGCGGACGGTGCGCCGCGAGGCGCTGGGCGCGCACCTCCTCGGTGACAGGGTCCGGCGCGGGGCGGTCCCAGTCGTCGGCCATGAGCAGGTCCAGCAGCCGCACGTAATAGGCGAACATCTCGCGTGCGGTGTCGAGCTCGAGATCCGAGGCGCGCACGTCCCAGTTCAGCAGCAGACCGCCCGCGACCTCGGTGACCTGGGCGTCCAGCAGCACCTGCGGGCCTTGCGAGACGATCCAGGACGGCTCGCCGAGCACCTCGGTGACCGCCGGGGAGAACAGCTCGCCCAGGCCGAGCGCGCTGGTGAACACCACCGGCGAGACCACGGATTCGCCGCGCTGCCTGCTCAGCTCGCGCAACACGTCCAGGCCGCCGAAGCTGCCGTGCGCGGCGGCCTCGTGCATGGCCACCCGCATCGCCCTGGCCCGCTCGGCCAGGGTCCGGCTCTCGCGCAGGTCGACGTCGACGACCAGCGAGGAGGTGAAGTCGCCGACCACCTTCTCCACATCGGGGTGCACGGGGTCGCGGTCGAACAGCGGCACGGTCAGCAGGAAACGCGGGGTCGCGGAGTAGGCGCCGACCGCCTCGGCGAAGACCGCCGCCACCGCCGCGGCCGGGGTGACGCCGCGCTTGTGGGCGTACTCCTCCAACCGCTTGCGAGCGGCGGAGTCGATGGCGTGGTGCAGGCGCACCGAGGCGGGCGGGACATCGCCGCGGGCGGCGGCCTCGCGCACCGGGAGTTCGGGGGCGCCGGGCAGATCCGCGATGCGCTCGCGCCACCACGCGATATCGGCCTCGCAGGGGGCGCGGCCGGTGCGCTGGGCGGACAGCGCCGGGAAGTGCACGCGCAGCTCGGGCAGATCCTCGCCGAGGTAGAGCCGGGCCAGATCGTCGACGAGCACGCGGTAACTCATGGCGTCGGCGGCGATCATGTCGACGTCGAGGTGGACCCGGCCGGTGCCGCCGGGCAGCAGGCTCAGTTCCACCCGCACCACGCCGCCGTCCTCGATGGGCAGCGCGCGGTGGGTGCCTTCCTCGCGGCGGCGGGCCAGGATGCCCGCGACCTCCTCCGCCGGGCGGGCGCGCAGGTCGTGGACCGCGACGGCCTCGGGGTGCGGGTCGCCGACCAGCTGGGTGCCGTCGGGCAGCACGCGCACCCGCAACATGGGGTGACGCCACAGCAGAGCGGTGACCGCGGCGCGGAAACGTTCCGGTTCGAGGGCGCGGCCGTCGAATTCGATGTAGAGGTGGGCGGCGACGCCGCCGTAGGCGTGGCTGTCGGAGCGGCCGATCCAGTACGCGTGCTGCATCGGCGCCAGCGGGAAGGGGACGCTCAGGTCGCTGCTCAGGTCCGCGACCTCGGCCCGCTCGATCTGTTCTGCCCCGGCCTCATGCTCGGAATCCGCATCGGCATCGGCCTGTTCGACGCCGCCGAGGCCGAGCAGATCGGCCCAGGCCCGGATGGTCGGTTCGCCGGAGAGCCGCGCGAAGTCGATGTCGAAACCACGCTTGCGCCACCGGCCCGCCAGCCGCATCATGCGCAGCGAGTCCAGCCCTTGGGTGATCAGGTCGCCGTCCAGGTCGAGCGACTCCGGCGGGATACCCAGAGCCGATCCGACTTCCGCGCGGATATCGATGTCCGCACTCGCCTCGGGACGAGCAACCACCATGAGAACGCCTCTCGCAGATCGGAAATTCGGAGTTAGCGTACCCTAAGAAATTAGGTAACGCTAACCGACTTTCGCCACCGGTCACCGGCTTCCCGAGGCAAGCGCGCCGCCCGTGCGGGAAACGCCCCTCAGGGCGAGATCAACCCCAAATGGTTAGGTTACACTAACCTCACTCCAGTGTGCCCGAGTCGGGGTCGAGAAATTGGGAATATTCCCGATTACCGTTGTGGCGGAACACTTTTCGCGCACGCGAACGCCCGTCGCGAGGACTCGTGACGCGAGGACTCGTGACGGGCGCCGCGACTGCCTCCGGGACTCCG
>NZ_JARWRU010000077.1 GCF_029867845.1 Nocardia farcinica
TGAGAGCGATCACCCGTGCACACCGATCACCTGTGCACACCGACTGCCGCCGCCGATTCCGTCGGCGGCGGTTTTTCGTGTGCGGATTACGCAGGTGGTAGCGAATTCCCAGCTGACACGGGCCCTTCCGGGACGTCGTTATCGTACGGAGATAATTTCGTCATTTTTCTGCCCGGAAGCGTTCACCGTGTGGTCGGACGTCCATTCACTTCGCGGACAGCAGGGGCGGTGAAACTCTGGTGCGGCCTCGCTGAGGGGTATTCGATTCACCCTCTCGCTGACAGGGGCCGACCGCTTGAACCTGATGAGGGGAAGTATGAGCAACAACCGCACCAGTGGGTTGCGCGGTGGTCGCGTCGCCGGCGTCGGCGCCGCCGCCACCATCGCCGTCGGCCTGTTCTCGGCAGGAGCCGCCGACGCCGACACGTTCGTGCCGCTGCCCGACGGTGAGAAGCAGGGCCCCGGCGTCACCATCACCCGCACCGGTGAGCACGCCGTCATCTCGCCCTCGCTGGCCGCCAACGGCGCGGGCCGCGTGGCCTGGGTGTCGGGTAACGCCACCGCCGATGTGACCGTCACCCCCGAGGGCGAGGAAGGGCCGAACAACGGCCCGGCCGGTGGTCCGGGCACCAACAACTCCTCCACGCACGGTGTTTCGCAGCTGAACACCGGCTACATCGTCGGCTGCCAGGTCGCCATCGGCGACGACGCGATCGCGGCCGGGCTCTCCGGCGGCATCGACCTCGAGGGCGGCAGCCTCGGTGGCTCGATCGGCCTCGAGCTCGGACCCGGCGATGTGAAATTCGTCCAGATCGAGCACAAGGACATCCCGGAGCCGGGCGTCTACTCGGTGGAGTACCAGGACTACGAGATCCAGATCCAGGGGTGCGCCGGCTATGCCCAGGCGCGCGCCTACACCGTGGTCGAGATCATCGGCGACCACTACTCGAAGACCACCCTCTACGGGGCGCCGTTCAGCATCGGCTGATCCGGGGCCGTCGCACCGGCAGTCGCGGCGCGGGCCGGCTCGTGCCGGGACCGCTGCCGCACCAGACAATCCCGGCCGCCGGGCGCAACCGGCGCGGCCGCAGAAGAACTCGATCCCGGAGGGGATGCACCAACCATGAACATCGGTAAGAACTCCATGCGCACGGCGGGCGTGCTCGCCGCGGCGTCCGTCGCCTTCGGCATGCTGTCCGCGGGTGCGGCCAACGCCGACACCTTCGTGCCGCTGCCCGGCGGCGAGATCACCAAGACGCTGTCCGACGGCACCGTCGTGACCGTGCGCCTGGTGAACGAGTCCGCGCTCATCAGCCCGTCCATGGGCGCGACCCCGGTACACCGCAACGCCTGGGTGTCCGGCAGCGCGCAGGTCGAGCTGTCCGGCGGCGAGAAGATCGGCGGCAGCATCTACCCCGGCTACGTGGTGGGCTGCCAGGTCAACATCGACGGCGGCGGCGTCGAGGGCGGCGTCGAGGGCGGCGTCGAGTGGGAGGACGGCGCGGGCAGCCTGGGCGCCGAGAGCGGCGGCGAGCTGACCCTCGGCCCCGGCGAGGCGAAGTCGTTCTACCTCCTCGACCTCGAGGAGGCCGACGACTACGGCAACGAGGACCACGCCAAGCGCAACAAGTTCAAGGGCAACAGCGGCTCGGTCACCTGGGCCGACTCGACCATCGGTCTGTCCGGCTGCGGCGGCTACGCCCAGGCGCGCGCCTTCGTGCGGGTCAAGGTGGAGACCGACAAGGTGACCTCTTCGGTCACGCTGTGGGGCCAGCCGTTCAGCATCGGCTGATCCGGCCCGGCAGGCGAAACACACTCCGCGACCGCGGGTCCGGCACACGCCGGGCCCGCTGTCCGGTTTCCGCGACCGGTCAGCGGCCGGTGGTTTCGCGGGTGAGGTGGGCCTCCGACCGGGCGACGGCGGATGGATGTCGCCGGAAACGTCGTGCCCGGGTGGGGCTGCCGCGTTCTGCGTCCCCGGCCCGCCGCGGCCCGGGGCAGCGCGTGCGCCCGTGGTGCGCGGCCGATTACGCTGGCCGCGGTCACGGTCGCCGTAGCGCGGCAGGTGCCGTGCATACGGATCGACGGCGGGAGAGTGCGCGTGGTGACAGTGTTGGTGAAAGGGCAGAACGGCCCGCTGGCTACCGGTGAGGTCGTGGTGTCGGTCCGCACCGAGGCCGCCGTCGATGTCTCGGCGCTGCTGGTGAGCGAGGCGGGCAGGGTCCGCGACGACGCCGACTTCGTCTTCTTCAACCAACCCGAGGGGCCCGGTGTCCGGCTCGGCGCGGGAGCCCCGGCCGCTGTGGAGATCCGCACCGCGCAGGTGCCCGCCGACATCGCCCAGGTGCGGGTGGTGCTGACCCTCGATCAGGAGGGCGCTCGCTTCGGCGATGTCGCGCCGCCGGTGGTCACGGTCGCCGACCGCGCGGGTGCGCCGCTGTTCGAGTACCGGATCGACGGGCTGGGCGGGGAGTCGGTGGTCATCGCGATCGAGGTGTACCGGCGCGGGGCGGACTGGAAGGTGCGCGCGGTCGGCCAGGGGTATGCGGGCGGGTTCGCCGACCTGGTGACCGACCACGGTGTGAGCGTCGACGACGAGCCCGCTCCCACCCAGCCCGCTCCCACCCAGCCCGCCCCGCCGCGGCAGGCCGCTGTGTCCACCGCGCCACCGCTGGGGGACGGGCTGCCGGTGCGCAGCGTGCCGGACGAGGCGAAGCTGTCGTTCGACAAGCGCGCCACCCTCGATCTGCGCAAGCGCGAGGTGGCCAAGGTGCTGCTGACCAAACAGGCCGTCGGCGTGCGGGCGCGGGTGGTGCTCGTCATCGACAAGACCGGCAGCATGGCCAAGATGTACGAGCGTGAGGTGATGCACCGGGTGGTGGAGCGAATGGTCCCGATCGCCATCCAGCTCGACGACGACGGCCGACTGGAGCCCTACCTCTACGCCGTCGACTACCTGAAGCTGCCCGATATCACGGTCGCGGAATCGGATCGCTGGTCACAGACCTACCTGCACCTGTCCGGGCGGCACGGCGGCCACGACTACGCGAAGATCGGCGGGCGCAATGTGGAGCCGCCGGTCATGCGGGCCGTCGTCGACTCGCTGCGGCCGGGGCAGCAGCCCACGCTCGTGTTGTTCTTCACCGACGGCGGTTTCGCCAAGAAGCGCGAGATCGCGGCGCTGATCAGGGAGTCCTCCGCGCTGCCCGCGTTCTGGCAGTTCATCGGCCTCGGCAAGGCCAACTACGGTCTGCTGCGTGAACTCGACGAGCTCGACGGGCGGGTCGTGGACAACGCCGGTTTCTTCGCGCTCGACGACATCGACGAGGTCGACGACGCGCAGCTGTACACGCGTCTGCTGGGCGAGTTCCCGGAATGGTTGCGAGCGGCGAAGGCGGCGGGGGTGGTGCGCTGATCGAGCCGGCCGGCCGGGCCGCCGCCCGGCCGACAGCCGAGCGGTCAGCCGATGACGGCGTTCATGATGGTGCCCGCGCTGGTGGCGACGGCGCCGCCGATCATCGCGCCCGCCACCATCTTCGGCGACTCGAGGCCGCCACCGGACCATTTCTCCCAGGCGAAACGCCCACCCGCGTAGATGATGGCGCAGATGCCCGCCAACAGGACGAACCAGGTGAGATACCGCACGAGTTGCAGGATCTTGTCGGACATGGGTGGGGCCTCAGGCGTCGGGTTACCGATCTGAGCCAGGGTGTCGAAAGCTGATGCGGTGTCGAGTACTGCGGCCAGAATCATCGTCGTGCTACTCATTCCGGGTTCGGGACAAGGAGAATCGCTCTAGGAATGGTACGCGGTAAACCGCTGTGGCGCAGTCACCTCCCCGCACGTGCCGCCGTCCTTGCGGGATGGTCGCCGGGTCGCGATCATGGGGTAGGCGCCGGGACGCAAAGTCGTTGCGCCGGAATCGGTACTGCGGCTGGACGAGGTGTGAACAGTGAGCGTCATCCTGACGACTGTGCAGGACACGGTTACGACGTTGGCGCAGGTCGGCAACCCGACACCGGAGGCTCCTCCGCTCGCGGACAAGATCATGCTGTTCGTTCGCTACGCGACCTGGTTCGCGATCCTGTCCGGCATCCTGAGCATCATCTACGCCGGCGGGCGCTTCGCCTGGGAGAAGTGGTCGGGCAGCGGCATGGAATCGCCGAAGATGGTGGCGGGCGCGATGATCGGCGGAGCGGTGGCCACCAGCGCCGGGACCATCATGAACGCGGTGATCGGGGCCTGATCGGCTGATCCGCCCCGCGCGGGGCCGCCGATGGGCTCTAATCGAGGGCATGAGGGAGTCGAAGCCACGCGGCCGCGCCCCGGTGGTGGCCGAGGCCGACATCCGCAAGCAGGCCCGCGCCCTGCTCGCCGAACACGGCCCCGACGCGGTCAGCCTGCGCGCCATCGCCCGCGCGCTCGGCATCACCGCGCCCGCGCTCTACCGCTACTACGACTCGCGCGAGGACCTGCTGGCCGCGCTGCGCTCGGAGTGCTGCGACGAGCTGGCCGCCGAACTGTCCGCGCAGGTCGCCGCCCTGCCCGAGGGCGTGTCCGAGGCGGACGGGGCAGCGGCGGACGGGGCAGCGGCGGACGGGAGCTGGGGCGAAGGTGGCGGGGGAGACGGGCTGGTGCAGTTCTTCGCCATCTGCCGGGGCTTCCGGCGCTGGGCGCTGGCCAACACCCAGGAATTCACGCTGGTCTTCGCCTCGCCGGGGGCGGTGACCGGGCCGGTCTCGCAGCGGTTCACCGAGCCGTTCGGCCGGATCTTCCTCGCCGCGGCGGGCAGGCTGCTCACCGGATACGAGATCACCACGCCCGCCACCGACCTCATCCCGCCCGCGCTGCGCGAGGACCTGCTGGACTTCCGCACCGAACTGCTGGCCGCGCTGTCGGAGTCCGGCCAGAAGTTCCCCGCCGAGAAGCTGGACCTCGGCGTCACCTATCTGATGATCCAGAGCTGGGCGCGACTGTACGGGCACGTGACCCTCGAGGTGTTCGGCAACTACCCGCTGCCGCTGTCACAGCCGGAGGTCATGTTCGACGCCGTGCTGGCCGATCTGGCCCGCTCGTGGGGCCTGACCTGACGCCGCGCCTCCCCGCACGCCGCCGCTCTAGATGCGTGCGCCCTTGCGGCGGTTGCAGCCACGGCACAGGATCTGGAGGTTGCTCGCGCTGGTCGCGCCGCCGCGGCTCAACGGGATGATGTGGTCGAACTCCAGGTAGTGCGTACTGCCGCACTCCACGCAGCGGCCGCCGTCGCGCTGCCACACCTCGGCCTTGACCTCCTGGGAGATGCTGCGGGTGTCGCGCCTGCCCGGCGAGAGCACCAGCCGCTTGGCCACCCGGAGCGCGCCCTCCAAGGCGGCGGTCACGTAGTCGGGATCGTCCACCTCGAAGTCGGCCCCGCCGCGCGCCGAGGTGGCCGCGACCTGTACCGCGCCGTCGGTGTTCTGCACCGAGACCACCCGCGACCAGGGCAGTTCCACGCCCGCGCCCGCGCCGACGAAGCGCAGCTTCTTGTTGCTGGCGATCAGCCTGCCCTCGGTGCGTCTCGGTCCGCGCGCGAGCGTCCTGACCTGGACGGCCGGCAGGTCGAGGTGCACCTTCTCCTCGGAGTCCAGATGCAGGTCGGGGGTGCGGATCACCGGCAGATCGCCCTCGCGCAGCCTGCACAGCAGCCTGCCCCGGTGCACCCGCCTGCGCAGGTCCTCCACCAGCGGCCCGCTCAGGCGCAGTTCCGCCAGGGCGTGCTCGAACAGCTCGAACTCCTCCTGCTGGATCTCGCCGTCGGCGAAGGCGAAGGTCACCATGCGCTCGATATAGCTGAGTCCGAGATCGCGCAGGGCGGCGCGGCCACGGCTCTCGTCGATGCGCTGGTAGCGCAGCGAGGCCCACAGGTGCTCCCACGGCTCGCCGATCGGGCCCGAGGTGGTGAGCACCCGCCAGGCGCTGCTGTGCCAGTGCGTGAGGAACTCCTCGATCTCCACCTCACAGGCGACACACGCGGACAGCCCGCCGAACAGCTTGCGGCGGCGCGGGGCGCCGCAGCGCGGACAGTCGCGGGGGTCGTCCCGGGTGCGCAGGTAGCTGTCGGAGGTCCAGCGGACGCCGTCCCACCAGCGCATGCGGGCGGGCTCGGCGGGATCGGGATGCCAGTCGGCGCGCGCCGGATCGGGTGGGGACGGCAGGGGCGCGGGATCGGGGTGGCGCCTGGTC
>NZ_JARWRU010000078.1 GCF_029867845.1 Nocardia farcinica
GGGCGCCGTGGGGGCGTTGCCCGCCCCGCGGGTTCGCCACGCCGACCGGGCACTCCGCCGGTCCGCCCCGGCGCCATCCGGCCGCCGCGGACTCAGCCGGCGACGGCGGTGTCGATCCCTTCCTCGTCGGCTCCGGCGAACACGAAACGGCGTCCCCCGCCGTTTTCGCCGAGTACATCGCCCCGTCGGCGCGGCGCAGCAGATCGACGAAATCCGAGCGGACGCCGGGCGGGTCGAAAGCTGTGCCCACACTGGCCGATACAGGCACCGGGCCGGCCGACGACCACACCGGGTCGCGCAGTTTCGCCACGATCCGGTGCGCGATATCGGCCAGCGCGTCGCCGTCGCGATTGACCGCGAGCACGAATTCGTCGCCGCCGTACCGGCAGATGACCGTGTCGGCCGGGCAGGCCTCGCGCAGCCGGTTGGCCAGCTCCACCAGCACCTCGTCGCCGACGGCGTGGCCGTAGGAGTCGTTGATCTGCTTGAACCTGTCCAGGTCGATGAGCAGCAGGCCAACGCAACTGGTCGGGTCGTCGGCCATCTGGCGCACCCTGTCCTGGAGCAGGGTGCGGTTGGCCAGATCGGTGAGCGCGTCGTGGGTGGCCTCGTGGCGCAGGCGGTGCTGGAGCGCGGCGATCTCCTGCACCCGCCGCGACACCTTCGCCGACAGGCTCTGCTCCTGCTGGGCCAGCGCGCGCTCCTGCAGGGCCTGGGCGTAGCTGTCGATCGCCTGGCTGGCCACGAACGGCCAGCGGGTGGCCACCAGCGAACCGGGGCGCCCCGAGGGGAAACCGAGCAGCCAGCGGCTGGCCTGGGCCAGCATCCTGGTGCGCTCGAAGGGCGGCTCGGCCATGCGGGCGCCGAGCATCCGCGCGGCGGTGATCGGGAACGGCTCGTACCTGGCCAGGTGCAGCAGGCTTTCGACGATCTCGACGAGGACGGGCTCGAGTTGCTGCGGCGTGGTGTGCGAGCCCGGCTCGGAGCACACCGCCCGCGCCCAGGCGCGACACATCGCCGCCACCGGGGGTTCGATGTCGCTGGTCATCGCACCCACCGGCCCCGTTCGGTACTGCCACGCGGTAGTGCCCACCTCGTCAGGTGCACGGTCACCGCCCCCTTTCCAGATACCCCCGTCCGGCCTATGGATCGTAGCAAGGTGTACGCCCCTGAAAAATGGCGTTCTACAACGAGTTTTCCGTCGGTGAGTGCGACGGGTGAGGGTGTGATCGTCTCACCCTTCCCGGCGTCGCCCCGGGAGGTCCATTCGCTGGAAGGTCGCCGAGGACACGCCGGGAACACGCGAATGCGCGCGCGGCGCCGCGTCCATCGGACAGCGACGGCCGGAGCCGGTGCGCGCCTGCCCTCGCGACCCGCCCCCGGAGCCGGGAACTGAAACCTGTTCGCCCGCTCGCGCACGGGTGGGCGAGGCCGGGGTGAACGGACGCGACGGGGGTGGGGCGATTGGCGCAACGCGACGGTCATTCGGTACAGTCGGTGCGCACACGACATCGTGGCGATCCCATCGATGTCGTATGCCTGCGGGCGTAGTTCAATGGTAGAACCTCAGCCTTCCAAGCTGATGGTGCGGGTTCGATTCCCGTCGCCCGCTCAACGCATGATTCATCCTCGTCGGTTGCCTACCGCCGCGAGGCCACGGGGTGTAGCGCAGCTTGGTAGCGCATCCGCTTTGGGAGCGGAGGGTCGCAGGTTCAAATCCTGTCACCCCGACAGTCCGGCCGCCGACCCGGCCCGGGTGCGGATCTCCGACGGCCGAATCGTTTGCGGGAGCCGGGGCGTCAGTAGCTCATTTCTCACAGGCTCACGCCCGGCCAGGTCCAGTCGGCGACGACGGGGATGTCGGTGCCGTGTTCGCGGGTCCAGGCGCGGGCCGCGAAGCGCGCGTCGACCATGGCCTGCCGCAGGCCCGCAGCCTTCTCGCGCAGGGCGGGTACGCGGTCGACGACATCCATGACCAGGTGATAGCGGTCGAGGTCGTTGAGCATGACCATGTCGAAGGGCGTGGTGGTGGTGCCCTTCTCCTTGTAGCCGCGCACGTGCAGATTGTCGTGATCGGTGCGCCGGTAGGTGAGGCGGTGGATCAGCCAGGGGTAGCCGTGGAAGGCGAAGATCACCGGGCGGTCGGTGGTGAACAGGGTGTCGAACTCGCGGTCGGGCAGCCCGTGCGGGTGCTCGCTGTCGGGGGCCAGGCGCATCAGGTCGACCACGTTGACGACGCGAACCCGCAAGTCCGGCAGGTGATGTCGCAGGATCGCGGCGGCGGCGAGGGTCTCCAAGGTCGGCACGTCGCCCGCGCAGGCGAGCACCACGTCGGGGGAGGTGCCCGGCAGGTCGTTGTAGCCTGCCCACTCCCAGATGCCGATCCCGCGCGCGCAGTGCACCGCCGCCTCGGGCACCGACAGCCAGGCGGGCTGGGGCTGCTTGCCCGCCACCACCACGTTCACGAAGTGGCGTGAGCGCAGGCAGTGGTCGTAGACGGAGAGCAGGGTGTTGGCGTCCGGCGGCAGATACACGCGCACGATCTCGGGCTTCTTGTTCATCACCACGTCGAGGAAGCCGGGGTCCTGGTGGGTGAAGCCGTTGTGGTCCTGGCGCCACACGTGCGAGGACAGCAGATAGTTCAGGCTGGGCAGCGGCCGCCGCCACGGCACCGCGGCGCTCGCGTCGAGCCACTTCGCGTGCTGGTTGAACATGGCGTCGACGATGTGGATGAACGCCTCGTAGCAGGTGAACACGCCGTGCCTGCCGGTGAGCAGATAGCCCTCGAGCAGACCCTGGCACATGTGCTCGGAGAGGACCTCGATCACCCGGCCGTCGCGGTCGAGGCCGACATCGTGGGGGCCCTGTTCGGCCTGCCAGTTGCGGCCGGTGACCTCGAGGATGTCCTGGAGACGGTTGCTGGCCAGCTCGTCGGGGGCGAAGGTGAGGAAGTTGTCGGGATTGCGGCGGGTGACCTCGCGCAGCCAGCCGCCGAGGGCTCTGGTGGCCTCGGCCTTGATCGCGCCGGGCGCGCGCACCTTGACGCCGAACTCGCGCCAGTCCGGCAGCCGCAGGTCGCGCACCAGCGTGCCGCCGTTGGCGACCGGGTTGGCGCTCATCCGCCGCTCGCCGGCCGGGTTGAGGGCCAGCAGTCGCGGTACCGGCCTGCCCGCCTCGTCGAACAACTCCTCCGGGCGATAGGAGCGCAGCCACTGCTCGAGGGTCTCGCGATGGCCCGCGTCGGTGCGGGCGGTCGGCAACGGGACCTGGTGGGCGCGGAAGGTGCCCTCCACCGGCTCGCCGTCGACGACCGGGGGACAGGTCCAGCCCTTGGGAGTGCGCAGCACGATCATCGGCCAGGCCGGGCGCTCGGTGCTGCCCTCGGCGCGGGCGGCGTGCTGGATCTCGCGGATGCGGCCGAGACAGCCGTCCATGGCGGCGGCCAGCTCCTGGTGCACCGCGGCCGGGTCGTCGCCCGCCACCACGACCGGGGCGTAGCCGTAGCCCTCGAACAGGCTGAGCAGCTCGCGTTCGGGGATGCGGGCGAACAGGGTGGGGTTGGCGATCTTGTACTCGTTGAGCGCCAGGATCGGCAGCACCGCGCCGTCGCGGCCGGGGTTGACGAACTTGTTCGCGTGCCAGCTCGCCGCCAGCGGGCCGGTCTCGGCCTCGCCGTCGCCGACCACGCAGAAGACGGTCAGATCGGGATTGTCCAGCGCGGCGCCGAAAGCGTGCAGCAGCGAATAGCCCAGCTCGCCGCCCTCGTGGAAGGAGCCCGGCGTCTCCGGTGCGCAGTGGCTCGGCACGCCGCCGGGGGCGGAGAACTGCGCGAACAGCGCACCCATGCCGGTGGCGTCGCGGGGGATGTGGCTGTAGAGCTCGGAGTAGGCGCCCTCCAGCCAGGCGCAGGCGTTGGGACCGGGGCCGCCGTGGCCGGGGCCCGCGACGAAGACGGCGTTCAGGTCGTGCGCGCGGATCATCCGATTGGCGTGCACCCACACCAGATTCAACCCCGGCACGGTGCCGAAGTGACCGAGCAGGCGCGGCTTGACGTGCTCGGGCCGCAACGGCTCGCGCAGCAGCGGGTTGGCGCGCAGATAGATCTGCCCGACCGACAGATAGTTGGCCGCGCGCCACCAGGCGTCGACGGCGGCGAGTTCCTCGCGGCCGAGTGGGCCGGAGGCGTCGGAGAGTTCGTAGGGACGCGGCGCGACGGTCTCGCCGGTCTCGGAGGTCGTGCCTGGCCGTTGCGTCATGTGGATTTCTCCTCGCGAGCGCTTCTGTTGGCCGGCCACCCGGCCGGTCGCCCGGTGGGACCGAACACCGCCGGTGGATGGACGGCACACGCATCGGCCAGCCTACGCATCGCGGCGGCATCCGGCGCGGCGGCGAGCGCGGGCGTGCCGCGCGGGCAGGCGGTTTCGGCGCGTGCCCACCGGTGGTCTAGGGTCCGCCGCATGCAGAATCTCGCCAGGATCATCGGGATCGGCACCGTCGCCGCGGCCGCCTTCGCGCTCACCGCCTGCGGCTCCGACGACTCCGACACCGCCGCCAGCGCGACCTCGACCACCACGGCGGCGCGCGCCACCACCAGCGCCGCCCCGCAGACTTTCGGCCGGGAGTGCACCGCCGCCGACGTGCAGGTCACCGGCGGCTTCGGGGAGAACCCCACCATCACCCTGCCCGACGACTGCGACGCGCCGACCCAGCTGATCGTCGAGGACCTGGTCCCCGGCAGCGGCCCCGGCGCGCAGCCCGGCCAGGAGCTGACCATGAACTACTCGCTGGTCGGCTGGTCGGACGGGGAGAAGCTGGACAGCTCCTTCGACCGCGGCGAGCCGTTCCAGCTCATCCTCGGCGCCGGCATGGTCATCCCCGGCTGGGAGCAGGGGCTCGAGGGTGTCCAGCAGGGCGCGCGCAGGCTGCTCATCATCCCGCCGGAGCTCGGCTACGGCGCCACCGGCAGCGGCGGCGTGAAGCCGAACGAGACCCTGGTCTTCGTCACCGACGCGGTCGGCGTCGGCGAATAGCCGCCGGGACCGGCGTGGCGGAGCGGGGCGCTCGCGCCCGCCGGTCGGCAGGCGATTGCAGTCCCGTGACGGCGGTCAACTACCCTGGTCGGGATGCGTCACGCGCGCCCGCCTGGAGTCGCGCCCCCAGACACCAACGAACAACGAACCAAGGAGCATGTCCGTGAAGAGCACCGTCGAGCAGCTGAGCCCGACCCGGGTCCGGATCAATGTCGAGGTGCCCTTCGAGGAACTGAAGCCGGACTTCGACCGTGCCTACAAGGCCTTGGCCAAGCAGGTGCGCATTCCGGGCTTCCGCCCCGGTAAGGCCCCGGCCAAGCTTCTCGAGGCCCGTCTCGGCCGCGGCGCGATCCTGGAGCAGGTCGTCAACGACGTGCTGCCGGGTCGGTACAGCGAAGCCGTCACCACCGCCGAGGTCAAGGTCATCGGTCAGCCCGACATCGAGATCACCAAGATCGAGGACGGCCAGGAGCTGGCCTTCAGCGCCGAGGTCGACGTGCGTCCTGAGATCACCCTGCCGGACTTCTCCGAGCTCGAGGTGACCGTCGACGCCTACACCATCGGCGACGAGGACATCGAGCAGCAGCTGACCTCGCTGCGCCAGCGCTTCGGCACCCTGACCGGCGTCGAGCGCCCGGTTCAGGAGGGCGACTTCATCTCCATCGACCTGTCGGCCACCGTCGACGGCGTCGAGGTGTCAGAGGCGGCCACCACCGGCCTGTCCCACGAGGTCGGCTCCGGCCAGCTCATCGAGGGCCTGGACGAGGCCGTGATCGGCCTGTCGGCCGGGGAGTCCAAGGAGTTCACCTCCACGCTGGTCGCCGGTGAGTACGCGGGCAAGGAAGCCGTGGTCACCGTGACCGTGCAGTCGGTCAAGGAGCGCGAGCTGCCCGAGGCCGACGACGAGTTCGCCCAGCTGGCCTCGGAATTCGACACCATCGAGGAGCTGAAGAAGGACCTGCGCGAGCGGGTCGAGCGGGTGAAGAAGGTCGAGCAGGCGGGCGCCATCCGCGACAAGGTGCTCGAGGCGCTGCTGGAGAAGACCGAGGTGCCGCTGCCGGAGAAGGTCGTCCAGGCCGAGATCGACGCGGTCGTGCACGACGCCGTGCACGGTTTCGACCACGACGAGGCCAAGCTGGCCGAGGCGCTCGAGGCGCAGGGCTCCAGCCGCGAGGAGTTCGACAAGGACACCAAGGAAGCGGCCGAGAAGTCGGTCAAGACCCAGCTGCTGCTGGACGCCATCGCCGAGGCCGAGCAGACCCAGGTCGGCCAGGAGGAGCTCACCGAGCGCATCCTGTTCCAGGCGCAGCGCTACGGCATGTCCCCCGAGCAGTTCATCCAGCAGGTGCAGCAGGCCGGTCAGCTCGGCGCGGTGTTCGCCGACGTCCGCCGCGGCAAGGCGCTGGCCGGTGTGGTCGGCAAGGCCAAGGTCACCGACTCCGAGGGCAATGTCGTCGACACCAGCGAGCTGTTCGGCGCCCCGGCCACCGCTGAGGCGGAGGCTGCCGAGGCCGGTGAGCAGGCCGGGGAGAAGGCCGCCGATTCGGAGTGACCCCGCCGCCGGATCGGGTCGGTTCGCCGTGAACCGGCCCGTGGTGGCCTAGGGTTGCGGGGCTGGTGCTGCGCGCGATCGCGCACCTCGTTCCGCTGTGAGCGAAGAGGGGCGGTACCGGGAGTTCGGTGCCGCCCCGCTTCGT
>NZ_JARWRU010000079.1 GCF_029867845.1 Nocardia farcinica
CCCACCGCCAACGCCCCCCCCCCCCCCCCACCGCCACGCCCCACGCCGCCCGCTACCGCGCCGACGCGGTCGACGCCCGCCGCGCCCGCATCCCCGCCCCCACGACCGGCACAGTGAGCTTGCACCACCGTGACCGCGACCTGCAGGTGACCGAACGCCGCGAACGCGACTACGCCAGCTACGCCGCGCACCGGCTGTTCGCGATCGACACCCCGGCCGACGAGGACCGCACCCCGCCGATCGCCGACCCCAGGAAAGCGGCGGGCCAGGTGTGGGCACATGTGCAGGCCGAGTTGTGGGACCGTAGCTACTTCCTCCACGTCGCCGACTGCTACACCGAAGCCGACCGCCACCTGCTCGCCCCGTCGATCCCCGAACGCCACACCGGCCACAACGACCGCCACACCGAACTCGACAACGCAGCGCGAGAATTCCTGCGCGAACACGACACCAAACCCGAACCGTCCTCTCACGGACGACGGGCACACGTCCGCTGCAGCCGACCACAGCTGCCGCCGCGGATCACCCCCGCCGACCAGAGCCGCTTCGCCGAACGCCGGACCGGGATCTCGGTTCCCTCCGACTACGACATCGTGTTGCCCTACAGCGACCTCGACGCACCCGAGTCGACCTGGCAGGGCTCCGGGTTGGACTACGACCTCGCCGCCATGACCCCCTACCTCGGGTGGCCGTGCGTCGGTTGCTGGATCGACCGCCCCTCACGCGACCGCCGCCCCCTCCACGACCACGACGGCGTCCCCGTCAGCGACGACGGACTCTGCGACGTCTGCCGCGCCGACAGCCACCCCGCCATCCCGGCCCTGCCCATAGGCTTCGGTCTGCGCTCCTACGTCGAGTCCCGTTGCGCCCACATCGCCGCCACTCACCCCCGACAGGCGCGTGCCCTGCTCGACCGCGTCCGTGGCGCTGCCGCAAACACGGGACCGACCTGGCGGTTGATCACCCGATGGATGGCTGCCAACCTCGACCAGCCCGCCCCGGCCCCTCGCCGTGCTCCCGCCGCGCGACGGCCGCGCCGCAGCTCGGCGCTCGGGGCCGGGCAGCGCATCGGACGCTGCGACGCCTGCGCCCGCGACGGCATCGTCCACGCCGACAACTACTGCACCCACTGCCGCATCGACCTCGGGCTCGTCCCCACCAGCCGCACGACAGCAGCCTGACCCACGCTCGAGTCCTTCGTCCCTTGTTCACCGGTCCGCCGCGGTGCCGCCGTCCGCGGCGGACCGGTTAACCACGCCCGACCACAGGAACGCCACCGGGCCCCCCAACAACCACCGCCCCGCCCCCGCCCCCCCTCCCCCCATTTTCCCCGGCCCCCCCGCGGGGCCGCCTCCCGGGGGGCACCGGTTCACCACTCCCGACGACAGGAACGCCACCGTGCCCCCCAACAACCTCCGCACCGACCCGGCGCACATAACTATCACCGAACTGGCGACCATCCTGGCGACCGGCTCCGGTCGTGGTGTCGATGCGCGCCGCCAACCGGCACGCGCACCTGATCGACTGGTCCCGCCGTCGCGAACTGTTCGTGCGCATCGACCGCGCCACCGACTGGGGCAACCCTTACCTCCTCGGACGCGACGGCGACCGTGACAACGTCATCGACGCCCACGCCCGACACCTCACCCGACGCCCCGACCTACTCGCTCGCCTCCGCGACGGCGAACCCGTCGGCAAAGTCCTCGGCTGCTGGTGCGCACCGCAGCGCTGCCACGGCCATACCCTCGCCGCTCTCGCTCTCGACCCCGACCGCACCCAACTCGAGACCCGCGCGGGGACTATCTCGCCAACGGCTCTGGCTCACTTCCGGTGGTAGCCGGTTATCCCAGCAGGATGCGGTGGCGGAGTAGCCGGAAGCCGGCCCGACCATACATCTGTCGTTTCATGAGCTTGGTTTTCGTGGTGACGCCCTCGATCGGACCGTTGCTGTAGGGCAGGGTCAGACCGGCGATGACCGCTGTGTGGTCCTGCTCGAGGCCGCGAAGGAACGGGTCGAGCTCGGTCAGCCCGGCCTCGCGGACCTGCGTCATCCAGGCGTCGAGTTCGGTGCCGCGCCGCTTGGCCATGATCATTGCGAACTCGCCGACAAGCCTGGCCAGCGCGGTCATCTCCGGACACGACGCGAGAAGTTCGCCCAGATGGGAGCGGCGCTGCGCGGGTAGATCAGTGGGCCGGCTCATGATCCACGAGGTCAGCCGCCGAGGCGAGGGAGTGAGCCGCGCGCTTTCGGCGCGGCCTTGGTTGAGGTATTTGTGCAGCAGGTTCAAGCCGCCGGTGTAGCCGAGGGCCTTGATCTCGTTGAACAGGTGCAGTACCGGGACGCCGGGCTGCTCACTGCGACGTCGGCGGAGGTGGTCGCGGTAGGGGTCGACCAGGCAGGCGCGATATTGCGGTGGGCGACGGAGCTGGTCGGGTTCTGTGGTGCGGGCGTAACGTTTCACCGTGTTGAGCGACAACCCGAGCCGTCGGGAACAGTCGAGCAGACCGACACCCTGATCGAGAAGGTTGTGGACCGCGTGCCAGCGTTGCAGCGTGGTGGTCTCGCGGACCAGGGTTCGCCGTTTCGGTCCGGCGCCTGCCCAGCATCGACTGTGTGCGGCGACCACCTTCTCCGCCGAGCGGACCAGTCCATGCCACAGATGCCAGCGGTCGCTGACCTGCATCGAGCTGGGCAGGGCCCGGCGGATGGCTTCGGCGTAGGTGGCTGATCCATCGCGGACAACGATCTCGATACCGGGCCGGTCACGCAACCACGCCTCGAGGGTTTCTGTCTTCCGGTCGCCGAGGACGTCGATTCGTTCGTGGGTGACCGCGTCGATCAGGACTGTGCCGTAGCGGTGGCTGCGACGCAGTGCGAAGTCGTCCACGCTCACCGCACGAGGAACCGGTCGGACCGGAAGCGGGATTCGTAGCAGCATGCGCACCGCAGTGTGGCGGGACACCGGAACGGGCAGCGCGGCCAGCAGCCGGACCGCGGCCCGCCCGGCCAACTCCCGGGTCACCGCCTGCACCTGGCTGGTCAGCCGGAGGGTGCGTCGCTGGTAGCGTTCGAGCACACCGGGGACCTGCTCACGGAAAGTCCTGCAGCACTGCGGTGTGGCGCAGGTGAGCCGCCGGACCCGCACCCCGACGACGACCAGCCGACCGTCGATCGGCAGGTCCGCAACCCTCCGATGGTGATAGCTGTGGACCTTCGCCGACCGGGCCCCACACCGCGGGCATCCGGCCGGGCCAGGAGCCGTCCGAGCCGACACCACAATCCGCCCGCCCTCATCCGATACGCCTTCGATGACCAGCGGCGATAGCCCCGAAAACATAAGCCCAGCAACATCATTCACATCGACCACTGAGGTATCGTGCCGTCACCCCCGCATACCCCACCACCGGAAGTGAGCCAGAGCCTCGCCAACGGCGAGCTGCGCCGCCCCGGCCGGGTCGCCGTGCCGCACCGGCAAGGACAAGGTCGCCATCAGCTACCACACCGCCCGCTTCCGGCTGGCGCCATCGCTCGCCAAGGCGCTCAACGTGACGACCCCCGCAGTGCGCAAGCCCGGCTCGGTAAGGACCGAGCTGCCGCGCCCGGCCGCGGCCGTCACCGACTCCGGCGCGCACGTGCGCATCGGCTACGCGCGCGCCTCCACGGTGCGTCAATTCCTGGACAATCAGCTCGATTCCCTGCGCGCGGCCGGGATCGGGCGGATCTTCTAGGAAAAGATCTCCACCCGCGCCCAGACCCGCCCCGAACTCGACCACGCGGTCACGCTCGCGCGCGAGGTCCGCGCTTCCGGCGCCGAGGTCACCGTGGTCGTGCACGAACACAAACGCCTCGGCCGTGGCATCGAGCTGGCCGAGCAGCTCAAGGCCCGCGACATCGGCCTGGAACTCCTCACCGGGGAGCTGCAGGGTTCCCACGACCCGTCCGGGGTGGTGTTCACCGTGCTGGCCGCCCTGTCCGGGATGGAACGCGAGTACATCCGCGACCGCACCCTCGAAGGCCACGAATCCGCCCGCGCGCGGCAAGACCATCGGCGGCGCCGCCGTGGCCTATGAGGCCATGCTGTCGATGGCGCTGCACCTGCGTGAGAGCAATCACAGCCTGCGCGACATCGCCGCACGCCTGGTCATCACCAAGGGCAAGAAGAAGGGCCAGCACCCCTCCCCGGCCACCGTCATGCGGTTGCTGCGCGATCACGACCAGCAGGCCGCCGCCCGAGCACACGATGCTGTCGGTGGGCCCGGCTAACCTGCCGGTCGTGACGCTGCTGATTTCGTACCTGACCGATGACGAGATCACCGTCGTCATGGACACATTCGCCGCAGGCGCTCCCATCGGGGCGCACTTCACCAAGTGCTGGGCACCCGCGGGCGGGAAGTTCATCGTTGCCGGCACCGGCACCGCCAATGTCGTCGAACCGTGGCTGGCCGCGATCGCCGCCGGTCCGCATCGGTCGGTGGCCGCGGTGATCGCCGAGGCGGAGTCGATGCTGCCGAAGCTGTGGCGTGAGGTGGGTGAGCAGCACGGCCAGGACCAGCTCGGCCCGACCACCGCGTGGACGTACTTCTTCAACCCCTACGGCCGGGCCACCAGGATCTCGGTGTCCTCCCGCACGAACTTCACCCGAAAGACCGAAACGCGGGCAGGAACTCTGATCCTGCCCGAGGTGCCCGTGGGCCGGTTCACGTCCTTCGACGGCTCCGACGCCGAGTTCCTGCGGCTGGCCCGACACGTCGCGCACTACTGCACCGAACAGCCCGAGCACGTGGGCAATGTCGCCGTCGGCGGCCAAGCGAGGATGATCCGGCTTCCCCGGATCGGTGCCGCCGTGACCCGGCCGTTGGGCCGCCTGAACTGTCGCCCGGCCGAGTCGGGCCCGCGCTAAGCGGCCGGCATCTCAGGCGATGCGGGCGCATACATGATGATCGCGACCCCAACCAGGCAGATCACCGCGCCGATCACGTCCCAGCGGTCGGGCCGGAACCCGTCGGCGGCCATAGCCCACAGCAGCGATCCGGCGACGAACACCCCGCCGCATGACCTGCAGAACGCGCTGCTCCCAATCGCCCACCCCGGGGAGTTCGCCGAGTTCATCGGCGCCAGTACTCAGCAGAGGCAAACCGAACGGCAGTAGCCGCCTGCTCAGGCGCGTGCGGGTTCGGGCAGCCGCCGCAGACTGGCGACACTTCGTGCGGCGTCACGTCCGACTCCGCGCAGCGACGCGGAGGACAGGCTGCGCTGCCACTCCAATCCGAGGTAGGCCAGGCCGGGGTGAGTGGTGGACAACCCGCCATGGTGTCGTGGCGTTCTGTAGGTGGTGAGCGCGCCGAGCCCGGCCAGCCAGCCCAGGTCGGGGCGGTAGCCGGTGGCGGTGATGACCACCTCGACGGGGGTTTCGCTGCCGTCGGGCCAGCGGGCGGTGTCGCGGGTCAGCGTGGTGAATATCGGCCGGGTGCGGGGACGGTCGTCGGTGATCGCGGCGCGGTAGATGCCGGTGTCGAAGACAGGCGCGGTCGGCGGATGGCCGATGAAGCGGCCGATGGGTGCGGTGTCCAGGCCGGTGTGGGTGAACCAGAAGTGGATGTCGCGGCCGAGGGGGCGTTGCGGGACCAGCCGCGGTGGGGTGCGGGAGGCCAGGGTGATGGTGGCGGCGTGGGCGGCGAGTTCGGTGGCGATCTGGACTGCGGAGTTCCCGGCGCCGACCACGAGAACGTGGCAGCCGGCGAACGGGGTCGGGTTGCGGTAGTCCGCGGCGTGAAGCATTTGACCGGCGAACAGTTCCTGGCCGGGCAGGTGCGGTCGGTTGGGGTTGCCGAAGCCGCCGGTGGCGGCGATGAGCCGGGATGTGGTGAAGGTGGCGCCGGTGCTGGTGTGCGCGGTGAAGCCGGTGCCGTCGGTCTCGACGCCGGTGACGCGGGTGCTGGTGCGGATTTCGGCGTCGAGGGTGCTGGCGTAGTCGCGCAGGTAGGCGGTGACTTCGTCGCGGTGCGGGTAGTGCTGCGGGTCGCCTGGGAACGGCCGGTCCGGGAGCGCGCTGTAGCGGGCGGGGGAGAACAAGGTGAGGCTGTCGTAGTAGTGCGGCCAGGACCCTGCCGTGTCCTGTCCGGCTTCCAGGACGAGGGTGGACAATCCGGCGCGGGTGAGGTGGTGGGCGGCGGCGAGGCCGGATTGGCCGGCGCCGACGACGATAGCGTCGTGGTCGGAAGTCATCGATTGCGCTCCATGGCAGAGGGGGCGGGCGGGATATCTCGGGGGGAGCCGGCCGCGCCGAGCAGGGCGGCGGCCGCGGCGATCGCGGCGAGGACGAGGTAGGCGTGGGCGTAGCTGCCGGTGATCGCAGACAGGGCGGTCCCGGCGAACGGTGCCAGGGCCATGACGATGACGATGGGGGCGTTGAGCAGCCCGCCCAGGCGCCCGTAGTGGGTCGCGCCCCAGCGGTCGGTGACCGCGGTGGCTTGCACGAGGGTCGTCAGGCCTCGGACCAGCCCCGCGCCGATCGAGATCGCGATCAGCGCGGTCACGGTGGCGGCGAGGCCGTGCAGTGCGGTGGTGGCCGCGCTGGCAGCCAGGACCGCGATGAGACGGGCGCGTGGGCTGGTGCGGGCGGCGAGCTGGAGGTAGCCGAGCCGTCCCAGGACCTGCCCGGCCCCGCCGAGCCCGAGTGTCCAGGCCGCGAGTGTGGGGGTGAAGCCGTGTTCGAGCAGCAGGGGGACCAGGTTGAACACCCCGGCGAACGCGGTGAACGCCCCGAGTGCGAGTGCGGCGGTCAGCGCGAGGAACGCCGGTGATTTCGCGATGTGGTCGTGGCGGTCGAAGCCGGCTGTGACCGGTGGCGGTGGGGCGGGCCAGGGCCCGCGCAGCCCGAACCAGTGCGCCGGGATCGTGACCGCTGCGAGGATCGCGGCGAGTAGGAGGTAGGTGGTGCGCCAGCCGGTGTGGGTGTCGAGTGCGGTGGTGAGCGGGGCGAACACTGTGGAGGCGAGCCCCGCGACCAGGGTCAGGATCATGAGCGCGCGCACGCGGTGTTCGCCGTGCCAGCGGGTCAGGGCGGCGAAGGCGGGCGGGTAGAGCACCGCGCCCATCGCCGTCCCGGCCGCGATCCACCCCACGAAGAACACGACCGGGTTCGCCGCGGTCGCGACGACGATGACGGCGGGGACCGCGGCGAGCGAGCCGGCGGTCATCACCGTGCGGGGTCCGGCCCTATCTAGGATGCGTCCGACGGGGATGCCGGTGAGCGCGGCGGCGAGCTGCCCGGCCGAGAACGCGGCGGTGATCATCGGCGCCGACCACCCCGTGGCCCGGGTAATCGAGGTCGAGAGCACGGGGAAGGCGTAGTAGAGGATGCCCCAGCTGGTGATCTGGGTCGCGCACAGCACGATCAGCACCCGCCGCCCCCCGGGCGGCACCAAAACGGGCGGGGCGGGGGGGGGGGGGGTGGTGGTAACCCCCCGCGCGGGCCGGGCGCGGCCCGCGGGCTAAAAAGGCGCGCCAAAAATTGGGGGGAGGTTTGGGGGGCGCCGC
>NZ_JARWRU010000080.1 GCF_029867845.1 Nocardia farcinica
TGTTCGCGGTGATCGAGCCCATGCCGTACATGGCGGCGAAGAGCAGCACGTAGGTGATGTTGCTGGCGCCGCCGACCAGGGCGAAGCGCCCCAGTTGGGGCAGCGCGCGATCGCCGCGCAGGTAATGGGCCATACGAGCCCATCGGGACCGCTTCCCGGACGCCGCGGCGGGGAGGACCGCCGGATACGGCACAGCCCACGGCGTGTACATGCCCGCGGGCAGCACTGCCGAGCTCGGGGGTTCCAGAGCGGTCATGGTCTATCCGATCGAATATGGCTCGCGGACCGGCTGACTTCGGCGGTCCCAGCCAAGGAATGTACATGAAGCGGAGGATGAGACTCCACTTGATTGCCGGTTTTGCCCGCCGGTTGCGTCGCCGGCGTCGCCCGTGCCTGCCCCCGAGGCGCCGACACGCTGTGGTCTGTGAGACATCGGGGCCGACACACCGGCAAGCGACTCGGCAGAACCGGTGACGGCGGGCACACTGGCGTGAGGGCGAGCTGTCCGTGGTTGGCACGAGAACGAGGTTGGTGAGCATGTATCGGGTATTCGAGGCGCTCGACGAGCTGGTGGCCATCGTCGAGGAGGCGCGCGGCATTCCGCCGACCCGCAACTGCATCGTCCCGCGCGGCGACGTGCTCGACCTGCTCGACGACGTGCGCGACGCGCTACCCGGCGAACTCGACGACGCCCAGGACGTGCTCGACCATCGGGACAAGATCGTCAACGACGCCCGCGGCGCGGCCGAGACCACGGTCACCACCGCCGACGAGCAGGCCCGAGAGACCGTCGGCGCCGCGCGCGCCGAGGCCGACCGCATCCTCGCCGAGGCCAAGGCACACGCCGACCGGATGGTCGCCGAGGCAGGCGCACACGCCGACCACCTCGTCTCCACCGCCCGGGCCGAGGCCGAGCGCACCGTCGCCGAGGCCAAGGCCGAATACGAGGCGCTCACCGAGCGCGCCAGGGCGGAGTCGGAGCGGCTCATCGAATCCGGCAAGGCGTCCTACGAGCGCTCGGTCGCCGACGGCCAGGCCGAGCAGGCGCGGCTGGTCGCCCAGACCGAGGTGGTGCGCGCCGCGCATGCCGAGTCCGCCCGCCTGATCGACGCCGCCCAGGCCGAGGCCGACCGGTTGCGCGACGAGTGCGACCACTACGTCGACTCCACGCTCGCCGGCTTCGAGGAGACCCTCAACAGCACATTGCGCACCGTCGGGCGCGGCAGGCACCAGCTGCGCACCGGCGCGGGTGCGCCGGACTACGCCGCCGACTACCGCCGCTGATCGCCGGCGGCCTGCGTTTTGGCCCTCGGGGGCCTTCGGCGTACTGTGGGGTGGTTGCCCATTCCCCTTTCGACATGTGAGTGAGTTCGTGATGTCCGCCGGTTCCGGTTCCACCTCGCGTGATCGGGCGTCTTCGCGCCGGGTCGACGCGGGTTTCGTGCTGGACGTCCGCAGCCTGGGCCGTCGCCCCGGCACCATGCGGGAGTTGCGGCGCGAGGTCACCACCGAGGAGCGGATCGGGCTCGACCTGGTGGCCATCGAGGTGGGCGCCGAGGTCGACTTGGATCTGCGCCTGCAGGCGGTGTCCGAGGGCGTGCTCGTCACCGGCACGGTGACGGCGCCGATCGCGGGGCAGTGCTCGCGCTGCCTCGAGTCGTTCAGCGACGAGGTCACCCTGTCGGTCACCGAGCTGTTCGCCTACCCGGACAGCACCACCGAGCAGACCACCGAGGACGACGAGGTCTATCGGATGAGCGACGATCTCATCGATCTGGAGCCGCTCATCGTCGACACCATCGGGCTGGAGTTGCCGTTGCAGCCGCTGTGCTCGGCGGACTGCCCCGGTCTCTGCCCGGAATGCGGAGTGTCGATGGCGATTGCGGGATCCGATCATCGGCATGAGATACTTGACCCTCGCTGGGCCGGGCTGGCGAAATTCGCCTCGGAATCGCCCGGTAACGGCGTTCCCGACGCGGACGCCGATCGAGACCGATAAACCAGCAAGACCCCCAGTCAGCCGTTCTGCGGCAAGTGAGTACAGGACAAGAGGAGAACTAGTCGTGGCCGTTCCCAAGCGCCGGATGTCCCGTTCCAACACCAGGTCGCGGCGCAGCCAGTGGAAGGCTGCCGCCCCCACCCTGATCACCTGCCCGAACCGGGGCTGCGGTGAGAAGACCCTGCCGCACATCGCGTGCCCGTCCTGCGGCACCTACAAGGGCCGCCAGGTCACCTCCGCCGTCTGACCTCGACCACCGAACTCGAACGTGACGGCCAGCAAGGACAACGCCGGTGCGTCCGGTGATCACGCGAGTCTGCTCGAGGCGCTAGGCGTCGACGTACGACCGGATCTGTTGCGCCTGGCGCTGACACACCGGTCGTACGCCTACGAGAACGGCGGCCTGCCCACCAACGAGCGCCTGGAGTTCCTCGGCGACTCGGTGCTGGGCCTGAGCATCACCGAGCGGCTCTACCACGAGCACCCGGACAAGTCCGAGGGCGAGTTGGCGAAGCTGCGCGCGAGCGTGGTGAACATGCACGCGCTCGCGGAAGTGGCGCGAGGTCTCGGCGCGGGCGGCCTCGGCGCGCACCTGCTGCTCGGCAAGGGCGAAGAGCTCACCGGCGGCAGGGACAAGCCGAGCATCCTCGCCGACGGCATGGAGTCGCTGCTCGGTGCCGTGCATCTGCAGCACGGCATCGAGGTGGCGCGTGGCGTGGTACTGCGGTTGTTCGCCGAGCTGCTCGAGCGCGGCCCCAGAATGGGCGCCGGGCTCGACTGGAAGACGAGCCTGCAGGAGCTGACCGCCGAGCGCGGTCTCGGCGTGCCCTCCTACGAGATCACCTCGACGGGCCCGGACCACGACAAGGAATTCACCGCCACCACCATGATCGGCGGCCAGGCCTACGGTTCCGGTGTCGGACGCTCCAAGAAGGAAGCCGAGCAGAAGGCCGCGGGCGCCGCCTACCGGGCGCTGACCGCCGAATCCTGACGTGCCCGAACTCCCCGAGGTCGAGGTCGTCCGGCGTGGCCTGGCCGAGCACGTGGCAGGCCGCGTCATCGACGCGGTCACCGTCACACACCCGCGCTCGGTGCGCAGGCATGTGCTCGGCGCCGCCGACCTGATCGCCGGCATCAGCGGTCGCCGGGTTCGTGAGGCGTGCCGCCGCGGCAAGTATCTGTGGCTCACCTTCGACGAGCCCGATGCCGGCACACCCGATTCCCGCACCGCCGGTCCCGCGCTCGACGCCGCCCTCGTGGTGCATCTCGGGATGAGCGGGCAGATGCTGGTGCAACCCGCCGACGCCCCCGTGGACAAGCACGCCCACATCCGCGCGACCCTCGACGACGGCAGCGAGCTGCGGTTCGTCGACCAGCGCACCTTCGGCGGCTGGGCGCTGGCCCCGCTCGTCGAGGTGGACGGCTCGCTGGTGCCCGAGCCGGTCGCCCACATCGCCCGCGACCCGCTGGACCCCCGTTTCGATCCCGAGGCCGCCGTGGCGGTGATCCGGGCCAAGAAGTCCGAGATCAAGCGGGTGCTGCTGGACCAGACGGTCGTCTCCGGGGTCGGCAACATCTACGCCGACGAGTCGCTGTGGCGGGCCCGCATCAACGGCAACCGCCCCGCCGCCGGCCTCACCCGGCCCGCGCTGCGCGGCCTGCTCACCGAGGTGCGCGCGGTCATGGACGAGGCGCTCGCCGCGGGCGGAACCTCCTTCGACGCGCTCTATGTGAACGTCAACGGCCAGTCCGGCTACTTCGAACGTGCCCTGGCGGTCTACGGCAGGCAGGACGAGCCGTGCAGGCGCTGCGGGGCGCCGGTCGCGCGGGAGAAGTTCATGAACCGCTCGTCCTATTTCTGCCCGCGCTGCCAGCCCGTGCCGCGTCGCCGCTGAATCCGCCGCCCCCTCCCGAAGCCGCCCGCGCGGGGTGCGCCGCCGAGTCGGGTCCGCTGCCGGGTCGAGTCCGTGAAGACCTCGCGGGAGCCACGCGCCGCGCGCTACCGTTGCCTTCGACGGCCCGACGACCTGTGCCGTCGGAGGAAGGACATGATGCGCAAGCTCACCTACTACGTGGCCGCGACGATCGACGGTTTCATCGCCACCGAGGACGGGTCGGTCGACTTCTTCCCGGTCGGTGGCGACCACAGCCAGGCGATCACGGCGCAGTACCCGGAGACCCTGCCCACCAAGGTCAGGGAGTCGCTGGGTATCGCCAAGCGCAATTCCTCCTTCGACACCGTGCTCATGGGCCGCAAGACCCACGACTTCGGGGTGCGCACCGGCACGTCCAGCCCTTACGAGCACCTGCGGCAGTACGTGGTGTCCACGACCTTGACCGAGAGCCCCGGCGTCGGCGTCGAGTTGATCTCCGAGGATCCGCTCGGCCGGGTGCGTGAGCTGAAGAAGGAACAGGGCCTCGGCATCTGGTTGTGCGGCGGTGGGGAGCTGGCGCAGACGCTGCTGCCGGAGATCGACCAGATCTTCCTCAAGCTGTACCCCATCGTGCTCGGCCGGGGGCGTCCGCTCTTCGGCGGCGGGCAGCGGCTGCCGAAACCCGAACAGTTCCGTGTCATCACCAGCCGGGTGTTCGAGGACGGCGTCGCCTTTCTGAAATACAGCAGGATCCGCTAGATGGCCGCACCCGATCGGCCGGGCCCTCCCACCCCGGCGCACGCGCCGGGTCCGGTGGAGGCGCTGCGCGAGATCGGGTTCTGGCTGGAACGGCAGCGCGCCGAGACCTACCGGGTGAAGGCCTACCGGCGTGCCGCGGACGCGGTGGCCGCGCTGGACGAGGCGGAGTTCGCCACCCGCCGGGCCCGCGACAGCTGGCGGGAACTGCCGGGCATCGGCCCGAAGACCGCCACCGTCATCGCGCAGGCTGCCGCGGGCCGGGTGCCCGATCAACTCGCCGCGCTGCGCGCCGAGGCCGAGCCCATCGGGGCGCCGGGCGCGCCGCTGCGCGCACTGCTGCGCGGTGACCTGCACACCCATTCGGACTGGTCCGACGGCGGCAGCCCGATCGAGGAGATGATGCGTGTCGCGGCCGCCCTCGGTCACCGATACTGCGCTCTCACCGACCATTCCCCGCGCCTGACGGTGGCCAACGGGTTGTCCGCCGACCGGCTGCGCAGGCAGCTCGACGTGGTCGCCGAGTTGAACGAGCAGCTGGCGCCGTTCCGCATCCTGACCGGCATCGAGGTCGACATCCTCGACGACGGCTCGCTCGATCAACGCGCCGACCTGCTCGCCGAACTCGACATCGTGGTGGCCAGCGTGCACTCGCATCTGCGCGCGGATTCTGCGGCCATGACCCAGCGCATGGTGTACGCAGTGGCGGACCCGAACGTGGACGTGCTCGGGCACTGCACCGGACGGCTGGTCACCGGCGGCCGCGGCACCCGCCCCGAGTCGACCTTCGACGCCGAGGTGGTGTTCGAGGCGTGCAGGCAGTACGGCACCGCCGTCGAGATCAACTGCCGCCCGGAACGTCTCGATCCGCCGATGCGGCTGCTGGAGCTGGCGGTCGAGATGGAATGCCTGTTCTCCGTCGACACCGACGCGCACGCGCCGGGTCAGCTGGACTGGCAGGGCTACGGCTGCGAGCGCGCCGTCGCCGCGGGTGTGCCCGTCGAACGGGTGATCAACACCTGGCCGGTCGATGACCTGCTCGCCTGGGCCGGTTCGCCGGCCGGGTGACCAGCGGTGCGCTCCGGGACGTCTCGGGGCGCGGCCTCTGCCCGGCGGTGCTCAGTTCTGCTGCGCGGTCCCGGCGCGTTCGGCGGCGTTCACCTCGCGCACCCCGCGAGAAAGGCGGCGGCGGCGAGGTACTGCCTGCAGTCGGGACCGTGCCCGGCGTGCACGGCGCGCAGGAAGTGGGCGAGATCCGGGGTGAGGTCGGTCGGTTCGGCCGCGCAGTCGCGGTGTCCGGCGCCCCAGAGGTCGAGACGGTCCAGTGAGGTCTGCATGATGACTCCAGGTCGAAGGGGACCGGCCGGGACGTGCCGGGTCGGTCGTGGTCGTGGGATGCGCACGCGGGCGCGATGTTCCGTGATACGCGATGCGCGCCGCGGCCGCTACTCGGTGACGAGCTGCCAGCCCTGCGGCACCCTGGCGGAGATCACTTCGGTGCCCTCGGCCTCCAGATCGACGGTGATGTCGCCCAGGCGCAGCTCGGTCAGCGACACCCGGCCCCATTCCGCCGGTAGGCGGGGGCGCAGGGTGAGGGTACGCGAGGGCACGTCGGGATCGAGACCGAGGAACGCGCGCACCAGCAGCAGTGGCGCCGCGCTGGCCCACGCCTGCGGTGAGCAGGAGGTGGGATAGGGGACCGGCACCGAGAACCGGGACCGGGAGAAACCGCAGTACAGCTCGGGCAGCCTGCCGCCGAACGCGGCCGCCGCGTCGAGCAGCCCGCTCGCCAGCCGGGTGGCCAGTTCCACCGCGCCGGGAACGTGCCGGTAGCGCAGCAGGCCCGCGACTCCGATGGCGGTGTCGTGCGGCCACACCGAGC
Organism: Nocardia farcinica; assembly: GCF_029867845.1. Taxonomy (GTDB): domain Bacteria; phylum Actinomycetota; class Actinomycetes; order Mycobacteriales; family Mycobacteriaceae; genus Nocardia; species Nocardia farcinica_A. Next base: position 6,512 of record NZ_JARWRU010000080.1, read on the forward strand.
CACAGTGGTAGCTCATAGGATTGAACGCGCCCATGGTGGCGGCCAGGGTGCGCAGGCCGAAACCGCTGTCCATCTCCGGGCCGGACAGCTGACGCACGAGTTCGGCGACGTGCTCGTCCTCGGCGATGCCCGCCCACAGGCAGTGCGCGGTATTGCTGGTCAGCGCGTCGACGCGGCGCTTGGCGCCGTCCAGAGCGACGGCGTACCAGCCGCGTTCGGGCAGCCAGAACTGTTCGGCGAACTTGCCGCGCAGTTCGGCGGCCCGCTCCCGCAGCCTGCCCGCCAGCGGGAGCTCGCCGAAGGCCTCGGCCAGTTCGGCACGCGCCAGCAGGGCGGCGTGCACATAGCCCTGCACCTCGCACAGTGCGATCGGCGCCTCGGCCAGATGCCCCTCGGCATCGTTGATGCCGTCGTAGCTGTCCTTCCAGCCCTGGTTGATCAGGCCGCGGTCGGTGGCGCGCCGGTACTCGACGAAACCGTCGCCGTCGCGATCGCCGTAATGGGTGATCCACTCGATCGCCGCGTCGGCGGCGGGCAGCAACGCGCGGATGGCCTCCTCGTCGGCGCCCCAGCGGTGGCATTCGGCCAGCAGCATGACGAACAGGGGGGTGGCGTCGACGGTGCCGTAGTAGATCTGCCCGCCGAGCACCTGCCCGCCCGCCGGGCCGCGGCGCATCTCGTGCATGATCCGCCCCGGCTCCTCCTCGGTGAGCGGATCGACCGCGCGGCCCTGCAATTCGGCCAGCTGCTGCAGGGTGCCCACCGCCAGGTCCACCGCCAACGGCAGCGCCATCCACGCGGTGAGCAGGCTGTCGCGGCCGAACAGGGTCATGAACCAGGGCGCGCCCGCGGCCACGAACGGCCTGCCCGACTCGTCGTGGATCTGCAGGGCGCCCAGGTCGCTCTCGGTGCGGCGCAGCACCTGGGTGAGTGTGGGGTCGGCGGCGACGATGTCGGTGGCGGTGTCGCGCCAGGCCTCGATCTTGCGGCCCGGCGCGCTCACCCCGTAGTGCTCGCCGGGGGAGACCGCCGTCTGCACACGCTGATTGCCGAGTGTGGGCTGGGCGATGATCTCGGTCTGCCAGACCCCGCCGACCGGGACGACCGCACGCCAGGTCAGTGTGCCCGGCTGCACCAGCGGTTCGACGCTCGCCGAGACCGAAAGCCCGCGCATCCGGTCGACGCGATCGTGCAACAGCAGTTCACCGTCGCCGACGGTCACCTCGGCCCGATGATGACCCGCGCGACCCTCCTTGACCGCGAACAGATCGACGAAATCGGCGTCGACGTGCAGTTCCAGGGTGACCGCTGTGGGTTCGCGGCCCATGTTCTCCAGGATCAGCGTCTCGTGCATGCCCTCGGCGACGATGCGCTCGCGCACCACGAGCAGTGTGCTGTCGGCCAGGCCGGCTTGTGGCGGCCTGCGCAGCACGAAACGGGCCGTGAAGGCCTCGGGACTGATGATCGACAGTGGTTCGGCCGGCTTCCCGTCGACGAGCAGCTCCCACCGCGACACCACACGCGCGTCCCGGAAGAAGAGCCCGTGCGGGCGGCCGGGTTCGACGTCGCCCAGCCGGTTGGACAGGCAGAAGGTGGAGCCCTCCACCAGTGTCACCGAGCCGGAGCCGCCGAAACCGGCCGCCTCGCCCGCGTTCAGCGGCGAGGGGCCGGCGTTCGGATCGGCCATGCTCACGCGGGCCCGCCCGCGGCGACCGCGCGCATCCGCTCCGCACCGGCCAGCCGGGCGGCGCCGAAGCCGCGCGCCACCGTATCGCTCTTGCGGGCAACCGCTTCGGTGAGCAGCAGACGGCGATAGATCTGCTCGTAGCCGCGGCCGAGGGTATCGGCGGCGTCGAAGTTGGCCATCACGTGGGCGCGGCAGGCCGCGGGGTCGATCGAGCGCACCTCCTCGATCGCGGCGGGCAACTCGGCGGGGTCGTCGCAGATGCGACCGGTGACGCCGTCGACGAGGACTTCGGAGACCGCGCCGCCGCGCAGCGCCACCACCGGGGTTCCGCAGACCATCGATTCGATCATGACCATCCCGAAGGGCTCCTCCCAGCGGATCGGGAACAGCAGGCACCGTGCGCCGGAGAGAAGTTTACGCTTGGCGGTGGCGTCGGCGAGGCCGAACACATGATCGCGCTCGGTCAGCAGCGGACGGACGTACTCCTCGAAGTAGGCCTGCTCCGGCGGCTCGCTGCACTTGCCGGCCAGGATCAGCGGAATCCCCGCGGCGTGTGCGGCTTCCAGCGCCAGGTGCGGCGCCTTGTCCTCGTTGAAGCGCCCGAGGAACAGCGCGTAGTCCTCCTTGTCGGGGCGGTACGGCCATTCGCTGACCCGCAGCGCGTTGTGCACGCGGCCGACCCACGGCAGGTCCGGCGCCAGCTCGCGTTGGCGGTCGCTGATGGCCACCAGCGCCACGTCGTCGCCGAGTTCCTTGTAGTAGCAGTAGGAGTCGGACTCCACCGGGCCGTGCACGGTGATGACGGTGGGCAGGCCGAGCGCGCGGTAGACCGGCGCGTTGAGCGGGCCCGCGAAGGTGTGGTCGTGCACCAGATCCACGCCGTCGGTGGCGATCAGGCGCTCGATGGCGCGGCGCACCTTCAGCGCGTGCACGACCTCGGGGAACGGTTCGCCGAGCCGCTCGGGCAGGATCCGGTCCCACACCGGGATCAGCTCGCCCTTGGTGCCGGGCTCGCCCGCGCCGATCAGGGTGACCCGATGGCCGCGGTCGACGAGGGAATCGACGAGATCGGCGACAACCGCCTCGACCCCGCCGTAGGCCTTGGGTGGAACGTCGAAATAAGGCGGTACAACCATCGCAATGTGCAATTGCCTACCGGCGTGATCGATCGACACAAGATCCG
>NZ_JARWRU010000081.1 GCF_029867845.1 Nocardia farcinica
ACGTGCTGGGCGCGGGGTGATTCGTTGGTGCCGGCTAACCTGGAGCCTATCATCCCTTGGCCCGCGCCCGCCGCAATGGCGCGCGCGACGTCGCGGGGATGGCGCACGCCGCCGTCGGCCCACACGTGCACCCCGAGTTCCTCGGCGGCGGCCGCGCACTCGGCCACGGCGGAGAACTGCGGGCGGCCGACGCCGGTCATCATGCGGGTGGTGCACATGGCGCCGGGACCGACACCCACCTTGACGATGTCCGCGCCCGCCTCCGCCAGATCGCGCACGCCCTGCGCGGAGACGACATTGCCCGCCACCAGCGGCACGCCGAGGCCGAGCGCGGACACGGCGGCCAGCGATTCGAGCATCTTCTCCTGATGGCCGTGCGCGGTGTCGATGACCAGCAGGTCGGCGCCGGAGTCGACCAGTGCCTTGGCCTTGGCCGCCACGTCGCCGTTGATGCCGATGGCGGCGGCCACCCGCAACTTGCCGTCGGCGTCGACGGCGGGCTGGTAGATGCCGGCGCGGATCGCGCCGGTGCGGGTCATGACGCCTGCCAGCGCGCCGTCCTCGCCGGTCAGCACGGCCAGGTGCGCGTGCCGGGACTCGAGCAGATCGAACAGTTCACGCGGGGAGGTGCTGACGGGGGCGCGCACGAAATCGGTGTCGGCGATCTCGCTGACCCGGGCGAAGCGGTCGACATCGGCGCAGGCGGCCTCGGTGACCACGCCGACCGGCCTGCCCTCCTCGACCACCACCACCGCGCCGTGCGCGCGCTTGTGCATCAGGGCGACCGCCTCGGACACCGAGTGGCCGGGCTCGAGCGCCACCGGGGTGTCGGCGGTCAGCGAGCGGCTCTTGACGAAGGCGATGGTGTCGGCCGCGGCGCCGAGCGGAAGATCCTGCGGCAGAACGACGATGCCGCCGCGCCGGGCGACGGTCTCGGCCATGCGCCTGCCCGCCACGGCGGTCATGTTGGCCACCACGATCGGGATGGTGGTGCCCGAGCCGTCGACGGTCGACAGGTCCACGTCGAAGCGGCTCGCGACGTCCGTCCGGTTCGGGACCAGGAACAGATCGTCGTAGGTCAGGTCGTAGGGCGGCTGGTGTCCGGGGAGGAACTGCACTCGACCGATAGTAACGACGAGCGGGCGGGCGCGCCGGGTTCCGGCGACAGTCCGCCCACCCGGAAGGGTGAGCGGCGGCGGACGGCGGAACTGCCGTGCCCCGGCTCAATCGGCGGCTTCGGCCCTGGCCAGGGCGACCGCGGCGACGGCGAGGACGAGGACCGCGACGACCACCACGACCAGCGCGAACCCGTCGGCGCGCAGGCGTTCGTCGAGCACGGTGAGACCAAGGAACGCGGCGGCCAGTGGTTCGGCCACGGTGGCCGCCGGAAGCGCGGCCGCCAGGCTGCCGACCTGGAAGGCACGCTGTTGCAGGTAGACGCCGAGCAGTCCGGCGGCGACGAGCGCCCAGGTCTGCCAGCTGCCGAGCACCGCGGCGAGGCCGTCCCCGAAGCGGCCCGCGACGAAATCGGTGAGGGCGGCGGCCAGGCCGAACAGCGCCCCGCCCGCCGCGCCGAACAGGAGCGCCCGGCGGCTGTCGGCGCGCGTGCCCGGTGCGCCGGGCGGCTGTGCCGTGGTCGCGGGCGCGGTCGTGCCGCCCCGGGGCCGGGGGGGGCCGCCGGGGGGCGGGCCCCCGGGGTGCCCCCGCGGCCGGGCGGGCGCGGGCCCCGGGGGG
>NZ_JARWRU010000082.1 GCF_029867845.1 Nocardia farcinica
ATCCGCGCGGCTGTCGTGTAGCGCCCGGCCGAGGCCGCGCGCGCGGGCGACCGCGGCGACGGCGCCGCGCCGGGCGTACGCCTTGGCCCGCTGGGCCGCCAGCTGGACGCCGACGCCGATATGTCGGGTGTCCTCCAGCACCGCGTCGACCGCCTCGACAGCACCCACGTAGTTACCCTGCGTGAGCGCGAACCAGGCCGCCATTTCCGCCGCCCAGCCGATGATCTCGGGATTGTCGGCCTCCTGGCCGAGCGACCAGGCCGCGCGCCGGGTGGCCTCGGCGGCGGTGCGCCTGCCCAGGTCGTAGTCGACGCATCCGACCAGCAGCGCGACCCAGCCCGCCAGCACCAGGATCTCGCGGTGCTGGGCCAGGGTGAGCCTGCCGTCGAGCAGGGAGGTGATGCGGCGCAGCCAGGCGGTGCCCTCGGCGTGCAGTTGGTAGGGATCGGCGTAGGAGTACTCGCAGCACAGCCGCTCGGCGGTGATGCGGATGGCGTCCAGGGTCGAGGCGGAGACGTCCGACATCCGTAGCCTGCCGATGAATTCGAGCGTGTCCATGCCCGTCGCCGACAGCAGTTCGTCGTCGCGATTCGGCCTGGCCTTGGGGAAGAAGGCCGCTGTCACGGTGTCGAAGGTGGCGGCGATGATCGGCGCGTAGAAGTCGTCGGGGCGCGACTCGCCCGATTCCCAACGGCGCCAATTGCGTAGCAGGGTCGAGTCGGTCGGCAGGTTGTGCGACGTCTTCGCTCTCATCGCGCGAACGGCGTCGGCCTGCGACCACCCCCTCGCGTCACGTTCAGAGCGCATCCGGACAGCCCACACGGGTCGTTCGTCACTCGCGGTCACCGCTGTAGTATCGCACCAGTTAACCTCTGGTGCACCGGATAGGGCACGAAGATGTCCCCGGGTTGACACCTGCATTCGCAGTTTGGCGTCAGTCATTCTGAAAGAAGAGCCGACGAGTTGCCGGTCGTACAGATGCAAGTACACCTGTCGGGTACACCTGCAAGGCCGCGCGCACGCCGGATCGCACTGCCCCGCAGGGCAACCCGCGGGGATGCTCACCTCAGTGACAACGGCCCTATCCAAACGGCCCTATCCAAACGGCCCTATCCAACGGAGGTTCGGGTGGAAGCGTTGATCTACGGATATTTACGTGACGATCTCGCGGAGGGACACCGCGAGGAGCTCGAGGCGAAGATGAGCTCGCTGGCGCGGGAGGAGGGCATGTGCTTCGCCGCCACCTTCCACGAGGAGACCGGCGGCGACGGGGCGGCCTTCGTCGAGCTCACCCAGGAACTGCGCAGGGCCGACGCCCATCACGTGGTCGTGCCCTCGCTGGAACACCTTGCCGGGCACACCATTCCGCGCGACATCCTGATCGCCAAGCTGGCCCAGGACGCGGCGGCCCGGGTCTGGACCATCGAGAACGGCCTGCACGCCGTGCCCTGCTGTGGCCCGCTCGCGGGCGCACCGGCCGGTGCCGATTGCGAGCCGGTGGCCGGGACGTCCGGCAGGGCGGGCGTGTTGCCGGAGAGTTACCGAACCGACCGGACGGCATCTACTCCGGCGCGATAACCGCCCGCCGGAAAGGACACGCCGACAGGCGGAATCATCCGCCGGAGCCTTCGCGCGGCGAACCCGCAGCGACCGTCCGGCGACCGGCGCTCGCGCCGCATCGGGCCCGACGAGCGCGCCGGCCTCACAGGCCGAAGCTGCCAGGGCCCCGCCTGCGCAGATACTTCTCGAACTCCGCCGCGATCGCGTCGCCGTCGATCTTGGCGATGGCCTCCTTCATGTCGACGGCCGCGTCCCCGCGCTCCTCCAGCGAGCGCACGTACTCGGTGATCTCCTCGTCGCCCTCGGTCATCTCGCTGACCGCCGCCTCCCACTCCTCGGCCTGGGCGGGCAGCTCGCCGAGCGGCACCTCGATGTCGAGCACCTCCTCGACGCGGTGCAGCAGGGCGATGGTCGCCTTCGGGTTGGGCGGCTGCGACACGTAGTGCGGCACCGCGGCCCAGAACGACACCGCGGGCACGCCCGCCTTCACGCACTGGTCCTGCAGCACCCCGGTGATGCCGGTTGGTCCCTCGTAGCGGGTCTGCTCGAGGTTGAACCGCTCGGCGGCCTCGCTGCTGTAGGCCGAGCCGGTGACCGGCACCGGCCGGGTGTGCGGGGTGTCGGCCAGCAGCGCGCCGAGGATCACCACGGTCTGGACCCCGAGCTGGTCGACGAACTCCAGCAGCTCGGCGCAGAAGCTGCGCCAGCGCATGTTCGGCTCGATGCCGCGCAGCAGCACCACGTCGCGATCGCTGCCGGGCGGCGAGCACACCGAAAGGCTGGTCGCGGGCCACTGGATCTCCCTGGTGACCCCGTCGACCTGGCGGACCGTCGGCCGGTTCACCTGGTAGTCGTAGTAGTCCTCGGAGTCCAGCTCGGCCAGCGGTTCGGCGTCCCAGATCAGTTCCAGATGCTCGACCGCGCCACTGGCCGCGTCGCCCGCGTCGTTCCAGCCCTCGAAGGCGGCGATCAGGACCGGATCCCGCAACGTCGGCAATTCCGAATCGGAGGTATCACTGGGGTTCACCCCGCTGAGCCTACGGCTTACTCGCAGCGACTGTGGTGCCGATTACCGCTCGGGGTGTGCGGCGCGACAGTGGCGGGGGGCACGCGCGCACCCGGCTCGCGATACCGGCGCCCGGCCGTCGGGAGGTACCACTAGGCTTGTACCTATGTCTGTGTCCGATTCCGCCGGGTTCGATACCACCCTCCTCGACACGCTCCGTCGGCGTGTCGTCATCGGCGACGGTGCGATGGGCACGATGTTGCAGGCCGCGGATCTCACCCTCGACGATTTCCGCGGCCTGGAGGGATGCAACGAGATCCTGAACGAGACCCGTCCCGACGTGCTGCGCGGCATCCACCGCGCCTACTTCGAGGCGGGCGCCGACGCCGTGGAGACCAACACCTTCGGCTGCAACCTGTCCAATCTCGGCGACTACGACATCGCCGACCGCATTCGCGACCTGTCCGAGCGCGGCACCCGGCTGGCCCGCGAGGTCGCCGACGAGATGGGCCCGAGCCCCGACGGCACCCCGCGCTACGTCCTCGGCTCGATGGGGCCGGGCACCAAGCTGCCCACCCTCGGCCACGCGCCCTACGCCGCGCTGCGCGACGCCTACGTCGAGTCCGCCCTCGGCATGCTCGACGGCGGCGCCGACGCCATCCTCATCGAGACCTGCCAGGACCTCCTGCAGGTCAAGGCCGCGGTCACCGGCAGCAAGCGCGCCATGGAACGGGCGGGCAGGCGCATCCCGATCATCACCCACGTGACCGTGGAGACCACCGGCACCATGCTGGTCGGCAGCGAGATCGGCGCCGCGCTCACCGCGCTCGAGCCGCTCGGCATCGACATGATCGGCCTGAACTGCGCCACCGGGCCCGACGAGATGAGCGAGCACCTGCGGCACCTGTCGCGCCACGCCAGGGTGCCCGTCTCGGTCATGCCCAACGCGGGCCTGCCGGTGCTCGGCGCCAACGGCGCGGAGTACCCGCTGACTGCCGAGGAGCTGGCCGAGGCGCTGCGCGGGTTCGTCGCCGAGTTCGGTCTGGCCCTGGTCGGCGGCTGCTGCGGCACCACCCCCGAGCACATCCGGCAGGTGGCCGACGCGGTGCGCGAGGTCGAGATCGGCCTGCCCGAGCCGTGGCAGCGGCGCGCCCCGCAGCCGGAGCCCGCGGTGTCGAGCATGTACACGGCGGTGCCGTTCGAGCAGGACGCCTCGATCCTGATGATCGGCGAGCGCACCAATGCCAACGGCTCGAAGGCCTTCCGCGAGGCCATGCTCGCCCAGGACTGGCAGAAGTGCCTCGACATCGCCAAGGACCAGACCCGCGACGGCGCGCACATGCTCGACCTGTGCGTTGACTACGTCGGCCGCGACGGCGCGCAGGACATGAACGAGCTGGCGAGCAGGCTGGCCACGGCCTCGACGCTGCCGATCATGCTCGACTCCACCGAGCCCGCGGTGCTGCAGGCAGGCCTGGAGCACCTGGGCGGCCGTTGCGCGGTGAACTCGGTGAACTACGAGGACGGCGCGGGCCCCGGCTCGCGGTTCCAGCAGATCATGGCGCTGGTGGCCGAGCACGGCGCCGCGGTCGTGGCGCTGACCATCGACGAGAACGGGCAGGCCCGCACCGCCGAACACAAGGTCGAGATCGCCGAGCGGCTGATCGCCGACATCACCGGCAACTGGGGCCTGCGCGAGTCCGACATCATCATCGACACCCTGACCTTCACCCTCGGCACCGGTCAGGAGGAGTCGCGCCGCGACGGCCTGGAGACCATCGAGGCCATCCGCGAACTCAAGCGCAGGCACCCGCAGGTGCAGACCACCCTCGGCCTGTCCAACATCTCCTTCGGCCTCAACCCGGCCGCCAGGCAGGTGCTGAACTCGGTGTTCATGCACGAGTGCGTGCAGGCGGGCCTCGACTCGGCCATCGTGCACGCCTCCAAGATCCTGCCGATCAGCCGCATCCCGGAAGAGCAGCGCGAGGTCGCCCTCGACCTGGTCTACGACCGCCGCCGTCCCGGCTACGATCCGCTGCAGAAACTGATGGCGCTGTTCGAGGGCGTCTCGGCGTCTTCGTCGAAGGCCTCGCGCGCCGAGGAGCTGGCCGCGTTGCCGCTGTTCGAGCGCCTGGAGCGGCGCATCGTCGACGGGGAGAAGGCGGGCATGGAGGCCGACCTCGACGAGGCCATGCGCGAGGTGCCGCCGTTGCGGATCATCAACGAGACCCTGCTGTCGGGCATGAAGACCGTCGGCGAGCTGTTCGGCTCCGGTCAGATGCAGTTGCCGTTCGTGTTGCAGTCGGCCGAGGCGATGAAGGCGGCGGTGGCCTACCTGGAACCGCACATGGAGTCCACCGACGACGCGGGCAAGGGCCGCATCGTGCTGGCCACCGTCAAGGGCGACGTGCACGACATCGGCAAGAACCTGGTCGACATCATCCTGTCCAACAACGGCTACGAGGTGGTCAACCTCGGCATCAAGCAGCCCATCGGCGCCATCCTCGACGCCGCGGTGGACAAGAAGGCCGACGTCATCGGCATGTCCGGCCTGCTGGTCAAGTCGACCGTGGTGATGAAGGAGAACCTGGAGGAGCTCAACTCCAGGGGAGTAGCCGACCAGTTCCCGGTGCTGCTCGGCGGCGCCGCGCTCACCCGCGCCTACGTCGAGAACGACCTGACCGAGGTCTACGAGGGCGAGGTGCACTACGCGCGCGACGCCTTCGAGGGCCTGCGGCTGATGGACGAGATCATGGCCGCCAAGCGCGGCGAGGCCAAGGACCCGAACAGCCCGGAGGCGATCGCCGAGCGCGAGCGCGCCGCCGAACGCAAGGCCCGCCACGAGCGCTCCAAGCGCATCGCCGAGAAGCGCAAGGCCGCCGAGACCCCGGTCGTGGTGCCCGAGCGTTCGGACGTGGCCGCCGACGTGCCGGTGCCGGTGCCGCCGTTCTGGGGCACCCGCGTGGTGAAGGGTCTTGCCCTGCACGAGTATTCGGGTCTCATCGACGAGCGCGCGCTGTTCCTCGGCCAGTGGGGTCTGCGCGGGCAGCGCGGCGGCGACGGTCCCACCTACGAGGAGCTGGTGGAGACCGAGGGCCGTCCTCGGCTGCGCGCGTGGCTGGACCGGCTGGCCACCGAGGGCGTGCTCCAGCACGCGGCGGTGGTCTACGGCTACTTCCCCGCCGTGTCGGAGGGCGACGAGGTGATCGTGCTCACCGAGCCGGAACCCGATGCGCCGGAACGGTTCCGGTTCGCCTTCCCGCGCCAGCAGCGCGACCGGTTCCTGTGCATCGCCGACTTCATCCGGTCCAGGGCGCACGCGCGTGAACGAGGGCAGGTCGACGTGCTGCCGTTCCAGCTGGTCACCATGGGCCAGCCCATCGCCGACTTCGCCAACGAGCTGTTCGCCGCCGACAACTATCGCGATTACCTCGAGGTGCACGGCATCGGCGTGCAGTTGACCGAGGCGCTGGCCGAGTACTGGCACCGGCGGGTGCGCGAGGAACTGGTGCTCGACGGCCGTCCGGTCGCCGAATCCGATCCCGACGATGTGCAGGAGTACTTCAAACTGGGTTACCGTGGCGCGCGGTACTCCTTCGGCTACGGCGCGTGCCCCGACCTCGAGGACCGCGCCAAGCTGGTCGAGTTGCTCGAGGCGGACCGCATCGGCGTGGTCCTGTCCGAGGAATTGCAGTTGCATCCCGAGCAGTCGACCGACGCGTTCGTGCTGCTGCACCCGGAGGCCAAGTACTTCAACGCCTGAGACCCGGCGCGGGGTGGAGGGTTCTTTCGGGTGGACGCTCGGGTGAGGAAGGGCACGACCAGATGACGGCGGACCGGCTGATCGCGGGACGGTACCGGCTGGCCGAGAAGGTGGGCAGCGGTGCCATGGGGGTGGTGTGGCGCGCCACCGACGAGCGGCTGGAGCGCGTGGTCGCGGTCAAGCAGCTGCTGCTCACCCCCGGCCTCACTCCCGAGCAGGCCAAGGAGGCCAAGCGGCGCGCCATGCGCGAGGGCCGCATCGCCGCCCGGCTGCACCACCCCAATGCCATCACCGTCTTCGACGTCGCCGAGGAGGACGGCCAGCCGTGGCTGGTGATGGAGTACATGGACGCGCCGAGCCTGGCGGTGAAGATCGCAGGCGGGCACACCCTGCCGCCGCTCGCGGTCGCCGAGATCGGCGCGCAGGCGGCCTCCGCGCTGGCCGCCGCGCACGACGCGGGCATCATGCACCGCGACGTCAAGCCGGCCAATCTGCTGGTGGCCGACGACGGCACGGTCAAACTCACCGACTTCGGCATCTCGCGGGCCGTCGGCGATGTCACGGTCACCGCGACCGGCCTGCTCGCGGGCACCCCCGCCTATCTCGCACCGGAGGTGGCACGCGGCGAGGACCCGCTGCCCGGCTCGGACGTGTTCGCCCTCGGCGCCACGCTCTACACCGCCGTCGAGGGCGCGCCGCCCTTCGGTGAGGGTGACAACCCGCTGGCGGTCCTGCACGCCGTCGCCCTCGGCGAGGTGAGCCCGCCGCGCAACGCGGGCCCGCTCGCGCCGGTGCTGATGAGCCTGCTGTCGGTGGACGTGGGGGCCAGGCCGACCATGCGGGAGGCGG
>NZ_JARWRU010000083.1 GCF_029867845.1 Nocardia farcinica
CTCGGCCACCGGCCATCCCGGTCGCCGAACTGCTCGACGCGGGGCGCGCGCACGGGGGCGAGGCGGCCACGGGCGAGGTGGTCACCCGCCACCCGCTGCAGAGTTTCGACCGCCGCAACTTCGACCCCGCGCGCCCGCGCAGCTTCGACAGCGTCGCGCTGGCGGGCGCCCGCGCCGCCGCCGCGCCCGCCCGCCCGGCCCCGTCGCTGTTGAGCGAACCGCTCCCGGCGCCCGAACGCGGGGATGTGGCGCTGTCGGATCTGATCTCCTTCGCCGAACACCCGATCCGCGGCTTCCTGTGGCAGCGACTCGGTCTCCGAGTGCCCGAACACGAGGAGGACATCGCCGAGAACCTGCCCATCGAACTCGACGGCCTGGCGAAATGGGAGGTGGGCGAACGCATGCTCATCGCCCGCCTCAACGGCGCCGACCCCGCCGCGCTGCGCCAGGCCGAATGGCGACGCGGCACCCTGCCGCCGTTCCAGCTCGGCGCGCGGGTGCTCGAGGAGATCGAGAGCACGGTGGAGACGCTGATGCGCGCCGCCGCGCCCGACTACGCCGCCGAACCGCACGCCGTCGACATCTCCGTCGATCTCGGCGACGGCCGCAGGCTGGTCGGCACCGTGCCCGAGGTGCGCGGTGACGCGCTGGTCCGGGCCACCTATTCCCAGGTCAAGCCCAGGCATCGGATCGCGGCCTGGGTCGGCTTGCTGGCCCTGGTCGCCGCCGAGGACCGGCCGTGGCGCGCGGTGACCACCGGTCGCGGCGGCTGGCGGCGCCCGGCCTGGCGCTGTGAACTCGCCGCCCCGGACCGCCCGGAAGCCATCGACCTGCTGCGCGACCTGGTGCGCCTGCGCGACCAGGGCCTGACCGAACCGCTGCCGCTGACCCCCACCGCCTCGGCCGCCTACGCCGAGCGCCGGGCACGCGGCGACAGCACCGACGACGCGCTGCTGGCCGCCGAACGCGAATTCAACGGCAAGGCCGACGGTTTCGCCGCCTTCGGCGACCACACCGACCGGCACCTGCGATACGTCCTCGGCCCGGCCCCGCGCCTGGATCACCTCCTGACCACCCCCGCGCCCGCCGGAACCGCCGGCGAGCCGACCCGATTCGGCGCGCTTGCCGTGCGGCTGTGGACGCCGCTGCTGGCCGCCGAGACGCAGAGGCAGCCGTGACTGTCCCCCCCGCGACCGTTCCCCCCGCGACCGTCCCCTCCCACGCGACGCCGGGCACGACCGCGCTGCCCGACGGCACCTTCGACGTGTGCGCGCCGCTGCCCACCGGTACCACCGTGCTCGAGGCCAGCGCGGGCACCGGCAAGACCTACGCCATCGTCGGCCTGGCCGTGCGCTATGTCGCCGAGGCCGGGGTGCGCATCTCCGAACTGCTGCTGGTCACCTTCTCCCGCTCGGCCACCCAGGAACTGCGTGAGCGCACCAGGGATCGCTTCGTCGCGGTGGCCGGGGCCCTGGCCGACCCGGTCCGCGCCCGCGCCGCCGGGGACGAGCTGATCGCCCATCTCGCCGACGCGCCCGACGAGGAGGTGGCGCTGCGCCGTGCCAGGCTGCTGGCCGCGCTGTCGGATTTCGACGCGGGCACCATCGCCACCACACACAGCTTCTGCCAGCGCATGCTCGACGAACTCGGCGTCGCCGGTGAGCGCGACCCGGCGGTGCGGCTGGTGGAAGCCGTCGACGACCTGGTGCACGCCGTGGTCGAGGATCTCTACCTGCACCGGTACGCCCGCAGCCCGCAACTGCCGTTCACCCTGCGCGAGGCGCACGCTCTCGCCCGTGAGGCCATCCGGGACCGGCAGGCCAGGCTGGCGCCCGAGGAACCGGGCGGCGTCGCCGGGGAGCGGGTGGCCTTCGCCGAGGCGGTGCGCGCCGAGACCGAGCGCCGCAAGCGCCTGGCCGGGGTGCGTGACTTCGACGACCTGCTGGTGCTGCTGCACGAAGTGCTCGCCGACCCCGAGCACGGCGGGGCCGCCCGCGCCCGCATCCGCGCGCGCTTCGTGGTCGCGCTGGTCGACGAGTTCCAGGACACCGACCCGTTGCAGTGGAACATCCTGCGCGGCTGCTTCCACGGCCACCGCACCCTCGTGCTGGTCGGCGACCCGAAACAGGCCATCTACGCCTTCCGCGGGGCCGAGGTGCTCAGCTACCTCGACGCGGTCGCCGTCGCCGACAGCCGCAAGGAGATGACCCGCAACTGGCGCAGCGATCCCGGCCTGCTGCGCGCGCTGGAGCACCTGATGGGCGGCGCCGCCCTCGGCCACCCCGACATCGGCGTCTACCCGGTGGCCGCCACCCGCACCGGCGGCAGGCTGACCGGACCGGCCGAGCACACCATGCCACTGACCCTGCGCTGCCTGCCGCGCACCGGTGCTGGACCGTTGAAGAACGGCTTCCCGCAGGTGGATCGGCAGCGCGCCGCCGTGGCCCGCGACCTGGCCGCCGAACTGGTCCGGCTGCTGGAATCCGGGGTCGAGGTGACCGTCGGCCGCGGTGCGGCGGCGCTGCGGCGGCCGGTGACCGCGGGCGATGTCGCGGTGCTGGTGCGCAAGCGCTCCCACGTCGCGCTGGTGCGCGAGGCCCTGGACCGCGTGGGCATCCCCTCGGTCCTGGCCGGCGGCACCAGCGTGTTCGAGACGCCCAGCGCCACCGACTGGCTGTGGGTGCTGCGGGCCCTGGAACAGCCGCACCGCTCCGATCGTGTCCGGCTCGCCGCCTGCACCCCCCTCCTCGGGCACACCGCCGCCGAGATCGACCGAGGCGGCGCCGATCTGGTCGGCGCGCTCAGCGCCCAGCTGCGCGAGGCGGCCCGGCTGTTCGCCCGCGCCGGTTTCGCGGCGCTGTTCGAGCGGCTGGCCGAACGCTCCCGGCTGGCCCCGCGCCTGCTGGCGGTGGAGAACGGCGAACGCACCCTCACCGACCTGCGCCACCTCGCCCAGCTGCTCGACGAGGTGTCGGCCACCGAGGGCTACGGTCTGACCGCGCTGACCCGCTGGCTCACCGACCGGGTGCGCGATCCCGCCTCCGGCGCGGTCGCCGGTCGCTCACGGCGGCTCGACCGCGATGCCGCGGCCGTGCAGATCGCCACCGTGCACGCCAGCAAGGGACTCGAATTCCCCCTCGTGTTCCTGCCTTTCGCCTGGGACAACGCCAAGAATCCGAAACCGGCCACCCTGCTGTTCCACGACGACGACGGCGCCAGGGTGCTCGATGTCGGCGGCCAGGACGCCCGCGGCTACGCGGCGCGCAAACAGCGCTGCGACGCCGAGGAGGCGGGCGAGGAACTGCGCCTGCTCTACGTGGCCGTGACCCGCGCCATGTGCCGGGTGGTGGCGTGGTGGGCGCCCTCGGCCACCACCGCGGGCGGCCCGCTGCACCGGATGACCCTCGGCCGCGCCGACCGCCGCGCCGACATCCCCGAACGGGTCGCCGTGCCGCCGGCCGAACGTGCGGTGGCCGAGTTCACCGCCTGGGCCGCCCCCGCCGCCGATGTGATCTCGGTGACCGCCGTGGACACCGCCGCCACGGCGACCCCGCGTCGCGTCCGCGCCGAGCAGGACAGCGCCGAACTGGCCGCCGCCCGCTTCGACCGCACCCTCGATCCGCACTGGCGGCGCACCTCCTACTCGGCGTTGACCGAGGGCGCGCACGAGCTGGTCACCGACACCGAGCCCGAGGACCCGCGCGGCCCCGGCGACGAACCCGAGACCCCCGCGCTGGTGGAACTGGAACCCGATCCCGCCGCCGCGCCCTCGCTCATGAACGAGCTGCCCTACGGCGCGGAGTGCGGCACCCTCGTGCACGCCGCCCTCCACCGCGTCGACACCGCCGCCGACGACCGGGCCGCCGAGGGCGTGCGGCGCTGCCGGGAGACCGCCGCCGAACTGCTCGCCGACATCGACACCGCCGCCCTGGCCAGGGCGCTGCTCGCGGTACTGCGCACCCCGCTCGGCTTCGGCTGCCTGGCCGACATCGCCCCGCGCGACCGCCTCAGCGAGCTGGACTTCGAACTGCCGCTGGCCGGCGGCGACCGCCCGGCCGCGCACTCGGCCACCCTCGGCGCCGTGGCCGCCCTGCTGCGCACCCATCTAC
>NZ_JARWRU010000084.1 GCF_029867845.1 Nocardia farcinica
ACCGTCACCTCGACGGTCCCGGCACACCGCGAAAGCGCAACCACGACAACCGTTCTCCTCGCACCGGCGGAGCCACCCCCGCTGCCGACCACGACCGAGCCCGAGCCCGCTCCTCCGGTCGTCCCCTTCGCCGACCTCGCCCCCACCTCCGAACCGACACCCGCACCACAGCCCGTGCACCCCGCACCGGCACCGGCACCGGCACCCACCGTCGACCCGCCCGCCCCGTCCAGGGTGTACTACAACAGCTGTGCCGCCGCCCGCGCGGCAGGCGCCGCCCCGCTCTACCGAGGCGAACCCGGCTACCGATCCGGCCTGGACCGAGACGGCGACGGCGTCGCCTGCGAATAACGCGACGAGGGTCGACATCCACCCCGCCCAGGACGACCATCGAACCCACCCGACCAGGCAAGGAGGTCCCGCATGCGAGTCATCCGTATCACCCCCAACCTGCCGGTTCCCGACAGCGCGGCCGCGAAGAGCTTCTACACCGACTTTCTCGGCCTGAGCACCGAGGAATTCAACCTCGGCTGGGTCGCCCGCTACACCTCCCCCACCACCGGCGCACACGTCCAGCTGGTCACCGGCGACGCCACCGCACCCGAGGACTCCGCGCTCTCCGTCCACGTCGACGACCTCGACGCCGCCTACGAACAGGCCCGCGCCCACGGCTACGAGATCGTCCATCCCCTCACCACCGAGGAATGGGGTGTCCGCCGCTTCTTCGTCCGCGCCCCGGACGGCACCGTGATCAATGTCGTCGCCCACCACGACTGAGCGCCGGGTCGACCACCGCCGTGCGGCAATCCGATCGGCGGGGACGAAAGTCGAGGAGCTCAGAGCGCGAAGGTGAGGGCCTCAGGCCGGATGTAGTCGCCGGGGTCGGAGAGGAAACGCAGCTCCGGGCGCTGGTCGGCGGGCAGCCGCTCCAGTTCGCCCTCCAGCGTGGCCCGATAGGTTTCACCGCGCGCGGTGAAGCCGGGGAGCCAGTTGTCGTGATGGCTGGGCACGAACACCCCGGGCCGGGTCGCCTCGATGTACTGCCGGACATCGCGAAGGCCGTTCAGCGGCTGGTTGAAACCCTGGATGGCGCCGACGTGCACGTCGCTGGCGGGCAGCGCGCGCAGGACGTCGTACACCTGGGGCGCGGCCTCGGTCAGCGGTCCGGCGGAGTCGTTCCAGGTGAGGGTGAATCCGCCGACCCGGAACTGGTAGAGGAGGCTGCCGCCCTCCTGGTCGGGCAGGGCGGACCCGAGGGCGATGAGGTCACACAGCTCCGGTGGGTTCGCGATCGAGTCACGGATGTCGGGTACGGGGAAGAACGGCGCCGAGCCTGCGCCACTGCGGTCCGGGGGTTTCGGTCCCGAATGCACATGCCGCACGGCCGTCACCTCCACCGGTCCGACCGAATGGTGACAGGTCTCGCCGGGCGCCGAGGTCGCGTCCCCCAACGCCACCGTGCGCAGAGGCGATTCCGGGACGTGGCTCTGGGCCTGGGCGCAGTGCTCGGCCGTGCCGAACAACACCGCGCCCGAAGCCCGCGTCAGAGCACCCGCGTCGCCTGCGTGGTCGAAGTGCCCGTGGCCGAGGAAGATCGCCTCCGGGCGGAGATCGCCCACCTCTGCCACAGTGGTGGGGACGTATCCGCTGTGGGCGCCCCGGGGAACCCAGGCATCGAGCAGGACGACGGTGCCGCCCAGCGCCGCGGCGAAACTCGCGCATCCGAACCAGGACAGGATCACCTTGTCGCCGCGCACGGCGCCGGTCTTCGGGTCGACATTCGCCGCGCCGAAGAAGCGGGTGCGCGCGGCGATCATGCGCTCGTCCGCGGTCGCGACGGACCTCCCCGCCGTCGCGACGAGACCGGCGCCGATCGCGCCACCGAGAAGCGTGCGCCGGGTGAGCGGGCGCGAACTGAGTGAGAACTCTGACACGGCCATCCTGACAGCTGACGGAACAGACGCCGCCCATAGGGCGGCGCGCCGCGGATAGTAAACTAGGTGATAGCCGGAAAAGGCTAAGGTTAAC